>DAIDIA010000235.1 GCA_027459565.1 Acidimicrobiaceae bacterium
ACGTACTGACTGACCCAAGAAACCGCTTCGTCGACGCTCCGATCAAGCCAGGAGATACTTGCCTCACCCACCCCGACGATGCCCTCATCGGTAAGTACTTCTACCATGATCCAGTCTTGAAGTCCCCCGTAGACGATGAAGCTTCGTACGTCAGTAACCTTCAATCGTGCTAACTCCTTCCCCTATGCCACTACCGAGCGATGCCGTAAACCGTACACGGAGCACTATCCGTCCCTTCGACAAGCAGTGGGGCAACCCAAACTTCGCGGAGGTCGCTGAGATCCTGGTCAAGGTTGAGGTCCTCGATAATCAGAAACTTGCGCCCTTCACCACCGAGGACGACGTTGTGGGCGCGCATCGTTTCACTCAGGTACTTGATACAAGAAAATGACGGCACATCCATTCCCACGGCCCGAAGTTGAGGAAATTGCTCCCGCAGATAGGTTGCACTCGCGACGCCAAATCCGGGGCACTGATCGCGGTAGCGGCTTGGAGCCTGAGAACGAACTGGTCCATAACCAAAGCGAATGAGTAGGAGATCAGCCGATCGAATTGTGTTGGCGTGAGGCACCAGATGCTCTGGCTGTACGACCTCGCCATCGCTCAGGTGAAGATCGATGATGGCGGGACGATCGAAGTAAAAGTCACTCGGGGCAAAGGCCGTAATAGGCAACCCGGTCGCCTCGACGTGCCGCGGAGCATCCACGTGCGTACCGGAGTGGTTTGCCATTGTAATGATGAAGACGTTCGCATCGTCTCCTGCGTCGAGGCTATACTTTCGGGCCAATTGAAGGGGAGGGATCGCCGGTGGGAGGGGATCGTTCAGGCGCAATGGATAGGAGAGACGCAGAATGTTGGCCAGTCGCATGGTCATCATGCCCTCCTTATCGTTAGTTCGCTGCTTGCGTTGCCTCAGCAGGCCACGAATTATCGCCCGTCTGGACGCCGTCAGCGAAATAGCCGCGCAGGTCGCTGTCGTGACACTGCAGTGCCTGCTCGACGTAGGTCAAGAAGTCGGCGTTCATACGACTAAAGAGCTCGCGGAAAGCCACGGCATCCTTGCGCTCGAACACGGCCAAAGTCGTGTGGTGATCCTGTTCGTCCTGCTGCCAGTACCTCGCGTTTGGCTCCAGGCAGAAACGGGAGTAACGCTGCATGCGATCGAATAAGTCGAGGAGCAGCTTCGTCAGAACCGGATTGCGCGTCGCGTCGAAAAGCGTCAGATGAAAGGGACGGTGTGCCTGACGATACGCTTCCCAGTCTCCTCGAAGCGCCGCGTCTTGCATCCGGTCGAGCCAGGATCGGGTCCGATTGAGTTCGTCTCGCGTGATATTGTCGGCTGCTAACTCGAAAGCAGCGACCTCCAGGACAAGCCGAACGTGCTGGCAGTTGCGCAATTCCTGGAGCGACAGATGGCTGACAACCGCTCCCCGATGTGGGGAGAGTGTAACGAGTTCTTCCGCTTCGAGACGCAGGAATGCCTCACGCAGTGGAGTTTTGCTGGTATTGAGTTGAGCGGAGATGTGTGCCTCGACAAGAGGTTGGCGGGGAACGAGCTTCCCAGCCAGAATCGACGCTCGGAGCGTCTCGTAGACCTGATCGCGTACGGTTACTCGCTTGGGGATAGAGGGAACGACATTCTCGATTCCGCGCATCCAATTTCCTCGAATCTCGCGATGCGCGATATCATATCGCAAATGTTCAGGGAACGCTACCGCGACGACACCCGAGGGGTGTAACCAGTTTCTGTAAAAGGAGTGGAGGGGGGAGGCGCTAGCAGGAAGTGATAAGGTGGGGGAAAAAGACGACCGCCGTCTCTTCCCGGGCGGCGGTCAGGAAAGAAAAGCTCTTGGAAACTCTTCCTGCCTCCATCCTAATTCTACAGCCGCACTTCGATGGTAAACTCGACCATCACAAGCGATGAGAGCGGGGAATCAGTGCCACATCACGAAGACCCCTGTGATCGGTACTCCCGTAGCGTCTTCTCCACCTTCGCCCGGAGGTCGTCGACGCCGCGGAACATCCCGCAAACGTGATCTTGGAGCACGTGTTTGCGAAAGACCATGAGCTTGGCAAAGCCCTCGGCATCCATCTCCAGCTTATCGAGAGTAATCGAGGCGCTCTGATCCATTACGAACATCAACCGAGGCTTGTTGCTCGCTACCGCCTGGCGGTATTCGAGCTCGGTCATGGAGAAGCCGCTGTTGGCATCGATCGAACCGTAGCGCATGCCAAGCAAGCCAAGATAGATGTCCGATTCTTCGACCCTCTGACGGATGTACTCGCCAGGTGCCGGAGTCCCGGGGGTGAACTCCTCCATCCCGACGAAATGTAGCTCAAGCGTACGAACAATCTCCATGACAGCCTGGCGATGCAAGATCAAGTCGCCGTAGGTTGAGCTTACAAAGCCCGTGCGCGGTTGAACGCGCGGCTTCTGGTAGCCATCCGGGTTCAGTTCCCGAAGGTAAATCTCCCGCAGCCGCGCAATCTCCTCGAGGCCGACCCGAATCCCGCTCACCTTCGCGGTCGAGAGCGCGTTGGTATTCGTCAACGCAGCCAGGAGATCGGATTCGAGGCGATCGCGCTGGCGACCGAGATGGAGGAGCATCTCGTAGATCTCGCGCCGCCGCTGCTCGGGGGAGGGAGGCTGACCAGCCTCGGATTTCCCTCCCGCGCCCGGAGCGATGACGACATCCTGCCCGTCCTTTCGGGCTGTCAGCAGCCCCAGGCTTTCACGGATTCGACTCTCAAACAGCGCGATCAGCTCCTCTTTCGATCGGTGGCCATAGCGATCGAAGAGGTAGAGCTCAACCCGAACCTGATACATGTTATCGAGCAGCGCGCGGACCAAGACTTCAGCCATTTCCTTTGCCACGTCGTCCAAAGGGATTCCGGCGAGCCCGGTGCCAATTGCCGGAAACGCGACCGAGTGGCAGCCGAGGAGGGGCAAGAGCTGCATGGTGCGCTGCACGATCTTGCGGACGATCGCACCATTTGGGAGCTCGGTGTCCTGGAATTGCTCTTGTATCGATGAAAGCGTGATCGCGTGGATAATGTATTTGGCGGGAAGCTTGTTCGCGCTCGTGACGAACCTCACCGACCTTCGCGGGAGTGTGCTTTCGCACTTCCCAATCCGGTGGCCCTTCCGCCGCCACTTCGATGGCCCGGGATATTCCGCCTCCCCGTGAAAGATCTCCGTCATCAGAACTGACAATCACTTCCGCGGTTGATTTGGCGACGTTGCCGAAGCAAAGAGTGATCGTTGAACTGTTGACTGCGTAGGTCTTCTCCTCCACCGTTGCCTCCCACGTGACGCTAACCTTTTAGACTGATCCCCAGGAACCGGGTCGGAATCTCCTACCCTGCCCCATCCACCGAAAGGACCTCTTTAAGCTTGGTCAGAATAAGTTGCTCCCGATACGAGTGGAAATTAGGAAAGTTGACGAAGTCGAGGTCGACGTCGGGGATCAGATGATTTTTTCGATAGGCTTCGAGTGCTTGAGGACTGGGGCATTCTGCCTCAAGCCATGTGCCAAACTCTTTGTCCGACTTCTCCTCGTTCGGTATCCCCTGGAGAAGCTGCAAGTTCGCGAGGTCATTGACGTGGTCCAGCCAGAGGTGCCACTCGCTCTGCGGGATCCCCCGGGCGGCGAGCGTTTTCGGCGTGAAAAGCGCTCGCGGGAAGATGTGGTCGATGTGGAACTTCTGGTCGTACTTGAGCCAAGGGTAGAGGAGCGCGAGGATACTGAAAGCGTAGTTATCACCGTATTCGTAGTCCAGGAGGCCTTCCAGTTCGGCCTGGCTGAAGTCCATTGATCGAGGCGTCGCCCGGAACTCCGAGCGGATCTGATCGGCCGGGAATTCATCCAGATTCGCCTGGAGTATTCGCCGAATCGGACGGAGAACGCCATCGGGTTGCCCGCTGAAGATCCGTCTGAGCAGAGAGATGGCGAGCCATCGGCGCATCGCGGAGCGGTCGTCGCGGAAACCGGCTGACTCGACGAAGTTCTTTGGAGAACCTTTCCGGTCCAAGTAGTAGGCGAGGGGGATAATCGCATTGTTCGAGGTGAGCGTCTGCGCATTGTAGCCCCAGCTCGCGACGAGGTTGACGGTCAGGCGAAGGGCGTCGGCGATCCGATCCCAGTGCTCTTCGATCGTGCGCATGTTATCGCGGGTGAAGCTGCCAACCCGAAACTCGATCGATTGGATGTCGGCAAGGACCAAACTGGCCTTCAGGACGAAGTCCTTGGTAAACGTCATCCCGTCCATCAGCCGGTTTAACTCGTCGACTAATCCGTGGATCTCTTTACGCGCGTCTCGCTGTTGCCATTGCGCCGAGGCAATCGAGAGAAGCATATCGGAGTAGCTGAGGACGGTGCCGCCGGAATTCACGCGAATGAAGATATTAAGGACACGATCGAGATCCTGCTCTTCTTCGAGGTAGTAGTTGATCAGGGGATGCTCCTTCACCACCCTAAAAAGCTGCACCAGCGTCCGCCTCGGATAGCTTTGCCCCTTCTCGGTGAGGCCTCGATCCTGGCAGTAATCAATGGCCGTATCGATCGATTCAAACTCCAGCACTCGGTTGACCGGAAACCAAACGTCCGGGTTTTCTGGATCGATGTCGCTCGGCCGAAGTAACTTGAACTCATACGCGAGTTCAGAGTCCTTGTCTTGAGGTCCAAGCAGATTCAAATAGAGGCGACGCTCCGCGAAAGCTCCGTTCGTGGACCAGCGCGCCCACGGAACCTTCGTGGCGTAGTAGCCTTTCAAGCCGATATTCAGCGCCGTGAGACGTTGCTGACCGTCCAAGACGGCGGTGAGGGGCCGTTCGCCGACGACGCTCAAAGGTTCGTTGTGGCGGTGGTCACGTTGGTGATACCGATCCATAAAGCGGTAGAACTGATACTGGCGCAGGTTATTCGGCTTGATCTGCCAGAACAAGAACGACCCGATCGGATAGCCTCGCAGCAACGAGTCGAACATCCGCTCGATCTGTTCCGGCGTCCAGACAAACTCCCGCTGGATAGCCGGCAGGACGTACTCGTTCGCCTGAATGCCTTCGATGACCTTGCTGAGTTTGATAGTCTGGTCTGGACCACTTTGATCATCGGGAATGGCCCACGTAGACAGGTCGATTGAATTACCCTGAGCGCATTACGACGAGGCTCAGGGGCAGGAAGTGCGCAGGAGAAAGGCGACCGTGGAACTCTAC
>DAIDIA010000236.1 GCA_027459565.1 Acidimicrobiaceae bacterium
GGCGCTGATGCTCTCGCGCCCCTGACGGCCGAGCAACACCACCTCGTCACCCGGCACGATTTCGCCGATACCCGCGCAATCGACCATGATCTGGTCCATCGTGACGTTGCCGATGATTCTCCGACGCCGCCCACGAATGAGCACCTCACCTCCCGTCTCTCCAAGTTTGCGCGGCAGGCCGTCTGCGTAGCCGATCGGCACCACCGCGACATCGCTGTCTCGTTCGAGCGCCCTGCGTCTCCCGTAGCTTGGTCTCTCGCCTGCATCGAGGGTCCGCACAAAGCTCACCCGCGCCTTCAACGACAGTACCGGTTCAAGTTCTCGGCCAAGTTCTGCCTGCAGGTCGGGCGAGGGCAGATACCCGTAGAGCGCGATGCCACAGCGCACCCAGTCGCGTCGCGCGCCGGGACGGGCGATGGCCGCTGCACTGTTCGCAAGATGGTGGATCGGAGCGACAATTCCATGGGCCGCGAGGGCGTTGACCGTCGCGTCGAAGATCGCAATCTGGACTCCGGTGTAGGGGTCATCAGCCACATCAGCGACGCTCAAGTGCGTCCAGATCCCCTCGAGATCGAGCGCATCGCTGTCGACGACCAGACGCGCGAGTCCGAGCACGTCCTGGGGGTCGGCTCCAACCCGATGCATTCCCGTATCGATCTTGAGGTGCACGCCCGCGCGCACGTCGAGTGCTTGCGCGGCGTTGTGCGCTGCGATGATTCCATCGATCGAATAGAGCGTAGGAGTGATGCCGTTCGCGATACACGCCGACATCGCCTGGGGGCGCGGTTCGGAGAGAAGGAGGATCGGCGCCTCGATGCCGGTCTCGCGTAACGCGAGTCCCTCCTCGACCAAGGCGACCGCGAGTCGCGCCGCGCCAGCGCGCAGGACCTCTTGGGCGACGACAACGGCGCTGTGGCCATACCCATCGGCCTTGACGACGGCGCACAGCTCCGATGGCGAGACGTGATCGAGCAATGTCTTCGCGTTGTGCGCAAGTGCGTCGCAGTCAATCTCTGCCCAAACAGGTCGAAAGATCGCGCCCGAGGATGCCTCAGAGCCCATCTGAGCTCCGCGCACTGGCCGCCGATCCGGCGAAGATGATCGCGCGGCGGGTCACGATTGCCCCATCATCTGGGCAATGAGCGCCGGAAGATCCGAGGCAATGAGCCCGCTTCCATGGAACAGCCGGCTCGCTCGACCGTGCAGATACGCACCGATTGCCGCAGCGCGCAGCGGAGCGAGCCCGCTGGCCAAAAGCGCTCCGATCACGCCGCTCAAGACGTCGCCCGTACCCGCAGTCGCGAGCGTGCTCGAACCCGAATTGATCAAGAACACCTCGCCCGCGGCGCCTGCGACGATCGTCGTCGGTCCCTTCAGGAGCACCACGGCGCCGAGCCGCTCTGCAAGTGACTGCGCATCGCCGATCCGGTCGACACTCGGGGCTCTCCCGAAGAGTCTCGCGAACTCTCCGTCGTGGGGCGTGACGATGACGTTGGGATTGTGCGAGAACATCGGTCCATCCGTGGCCGAGATCGTCCCGATCGCACTCAATCCATCCGCGTCGATGACTATTGGAACGCCGGTGACCGAGAAGATGACGTCGCGCGTCGCGCGGAGCACCGCGGGGTCGAGCGACAGTCCCGGACCGACGATGAGGGCGCGGCACCGCGCGAGCTCGCTCGCGACCTCGGTGACCGCGCCTTCGAAGGAGATCGCCAGCGAGACTGCCTCCGTCAGGTCGTAATCACCAGCCGACACACCCGGAGCCCCGAGTCGAACCATGCTCGCGCCCGCGCGCAGTGCCCCGAGTGCGCAAAGGTGGGCCGCTCCGGTCATTCCCGGCGAACCGGCGAGAATCAGGACCGCTCGATTCCACTTGTGCGCGTCGGCGGAACGACCGGGAACGGCCCCGACGAGATCGTCATCTTCGAGGAGCCAGGAACCTCTCGCGTCAACCTGCAAGCCGATCCGATCAAGGATGATCTCTCCCGAATGCGATGGTCCATCGTTGATGAAGAGGCCCGGCTTGTAGGCACCAAAGGTCACGGTGACATCGGCGCGCACGGCCCCAGGAGACGCAACGCCGGTCATCGCATCGACACCGCTTGCAATATCGAGCGCGAGCACCTTGGTCGCTCCGAGGATGCGCGGCGCCACATAGTCACCACGAAAACCCGTTCCAAAGGCCCCGTCGACCACGAGATCGGCCTCGATGGCCATCGCGGTCGCCTCTTCGACGCTGACCACGGCGACGTGTGCTCCGCGCGCGCGAAGGACCCTCGCGCAGCTTCTCGCGTCATCGCCGTTGTGGCCCTTGCCCGCGACGACCACGATGCGCCTTCCATAGGCCCCTCCCAGCATCCGCAGCGCCACCATCGCCGCGCCGTATCCGGCGCGGTCGATCAGCCGGTCAAGACCATCTCGGGCAATTGCCCTCGCATCGATTTCACGCATCTGCTCGACACTGACAACCGGTTGCATTCGCGGTCGCGCCTAACGCGGTCCGTCGACGACGACCACCGCGGAGGCAATCAGGTCCGTGTGGGTCATCGAAAGGTGGATCTCGTCAACGGACAGCGCATCTGCGCGTTCCCTTGCTCGCCCGCTGACGAGAAGCGAGGGGGCCCCGGAGCTCTGGCGGGTGATCTCTATGTCGCGAAAGGCAATCTCGAAGATCCCGACGCCAAGGGCCTTCATCGTCGCCTCCTTTGCGGCAAAACGCGCAGCGAGACCCGGTATGGGATCGATCCGGCCACTCAGCGATTCGATCTCCTGAACGGTGAAGACGCGATTGACGAGCGCCGGCCGGCGTCCGAGGACGTTGCGAAACCGCTCCACTTCGACTGCGTCAATTCCGATACCGATCATTGCGTGAAAATTAGCCGCTGGATTGGACTTCGCCTGCGACGGCACCCGCTGAGGCAAAAACGAGCGTCAGCTTCGCCTATTCGACCGTTACGACCTTTGCAAGGTTGCGTGGACGATCGGGGTCATTCCCCCGGGCACGAGCGATTGCATAGGCGAAACACTGCAGCGGAACGACATCGATGATCGGAGAGCAGAACTCCATCGTTGCGGGAACGGACAGAACCGCATCGACGAGAGACTCCGTCTCGTCGTCGCCCTCCTCGGCTACGGCAATGATGGTCGCGCCGCGCGCGCGCATCTCCTCGACATTCGCCATCACCTTTTCCCACAATGTGGTGCGGGTTGCGACCACGACGACGATCGCCCCCGGTTCGATCAATGCGATCGGCCCGTGCTTCATCTCTCCCGCGGGATACGCTTCAGCGCGCACGTAGGCGAGCTCTTTCAGCTTCAATGCGCCCTCAAGCGCGATTGGATAACCGATCCGCCGGCCGAGAAAATAGAAATCATTGACGTCCGCGTACCGCTGCGCGACGGAAAAGTACTCCTCGATCTTGTCGAGACAGCGCGTGATCAGCCGCGGTGTCTCAATCAGGGCCGCGCCTGCCCTCGTCAGAGAGGCCGCATCAATCACGCCCCTTGCAATGGCAAGATGCAGGGCGAAGGCCTCGAGGAGGGCGATCTGTGCGAGGTGACACTTCGTCGAGGCGACGCCAATCTCCGGTCCGGCGCGCGTGTAGAGCACCGCGTCCGCCTCGCGCGCCATCACCGAGCCCACGACATTTGTCACTGCGACCGTCGTCGCGCCCTGAAGCTTCGCCTCACGCATCGCGTGCAGCGTGTCAACGGACTCACCCGATTGGCTGACCACGACGACGAGTGTCTCCGGCCCGATCACCGCCCCCCGATAGCGGAACTCACTTGCCACCTCTGCCGATGCCGGGACGCGGGCAAAGTGCTCGGTCGCGAGGCTCGCGCTCAGTGCAGCGTGGTAACTCGATCCACATGCGAGGAAGACGACCCGATGAAAGGCAGCAAGCTGGCTCCGCGTCAGGCCCAGCTCCTCGAAATCCGTTGTTCCATCATCCGCGAAGCGGCCGAGCAGGGTCTCCGCGACCGCGGAGGGCTGTTCATGGATCTCCTTGGTCATGAAGTCGTCGTAGCCGCCCTTCTGTGCCGCCCGGACGTCCCAGGTGACCCGCAGCGGCGACAGTTCGACAAGGCCACCTTCGAGGTCGGTGACCCTGATCTCGTTCGGGCGAACCTCCGCGACCTCATCGTCGCCAAGCGTGAAGAGTTCGCGCGTCATGGGCAACAACGCGGCGATGTCTGACGCGACATAACCAACTGACGGGCCAGTGCCGATAATCAATGGCGATGTCCGGCGCGCTGCGACGAGCAGGTCGGGCTCGTCCGCGAGCACGATGCAGAGAGCGAAATCACCGCGCAGCTCGCGCACCGCGCTGCGCACGGCATCGGCGGGCGCGAGCCCACGGAGGTGCTCCCGTTCGATCAGGTGCGCGACGACCTCGGTATCGGTCGCGGAGGACATCGAATGCCCCTCGGCCACAAGCGCCGCAGCGAGTTCGCGGTGATTTTCAATGATGCCGTTGTGGACAACGGAGATTGCACCGGTGCAATCGGCGTGAGGGTGGGCATTGTCATGTGTCGGAGCGCCGTGTGTGGCCCAACGCGTGTGGCCGATTCCCGCGCCTGGCGAGACCGGCCAGACGAGCGACGGATCGCCGAGATCGGCGATCGCGTGGCCCTGTTCGGCAGAGCGATGTCGGGTGATGCCACTTCCATCTCGATCGACGATCGCGATACCTGCCGAGTCATAACCGCGGTATTCGAGTGTCTCGAGACCCTCCCGGAGGATACGCAGCGCGTCGCTCGAGCCGGTGAGTCCAATGATTCCGCACATAGTCCCCTCAGGCTAATGCCGACTCGCGAGACCGATCCGTCACCGGATGAGACCGGGGCCGAGGCATTCCTACCGGCGTGTCATCTCGCTTTCGACGACCTCGACGAGGTCGTCGACCACCTGTCGAACCTGCTCGACATCCTCTCCTTCGACCATGATCCGCACTCTCGGCTCAGTTCCGCTCGCGCGGATGAAGATCCGTCCCCAATCCCCGAGGGAGGGCTCCAAAAGCGAAGCCCTCGCGAAGATCTCGGGATGAGCGTCAAGCTGCGATGGATCATCCACGATGACGTTGTGGATCACCTGGGGCATGCGCGTCATTGCCCGAGCCGCGAGTTCACCAAGATCCGCGTCTGCGCGGCTGACAAGCTCGATGAGCCTCAGCGCGCTGTAGAGGCCATCGCCGATCAGGGCCCGTCGACGAAACACGATGTGTCCGGACTGTTCACCGCCGAGCACGGCTCCATTCAGCTCCATGGCATCGGTCACGTTGCGATCTCCGACGCCAGTTTCGATCACTGAGATTCCCCGGTCGCCCAGTGAGCGTACGAGTCCGCGATTGCTCATCACGGTCGTCACGACGCGGCGGTCCACTAGAAGCCCGCGTTCATCGAGGTCAAACGCGAAGAGCGCCAGAAGAACGTCGCCATCGACGACGTTTCCGAAGCGATCACAGGCGATCAGCCGGTCGGCATCTCCGTCAAAGCTCAGCCCGAGTGTCGCGCTCTCGCGAACGACGGTCTGTGCAAGCAGATGGGGTTCGGTGGCTCCGCAGTGATCGTTGATGTTGGTTCCGTCCGGGGTGTTCGCGATGAATATTGCGTTGATTCCAAGACGCCCAAAGAGTTCGGGAGCGAGCGTGCTCGCCGCGCCGTTCGCGCAGTCGCAGACCACGAGTGGCGCGCGCGAGTTCGATAGCGAGACGCTGGACGCGAGGTCATCGACGTAGGACGTACCTGCATGGTCATCAACGGTCAGGCTTCCGACGTCGCGGCCCGTGGGAACGGGGAACACGGAGATCTCATCACCATGCAAAAGCGCGTTGAGGTCACGTTCGATGACGCGCTCCACATCGGGCGAGAGCTTCGCACCACCGGGGCCGAAGAGTTTGATGCCGTTGTCGCGGAAGGGATTGTGCGAGGCTGACACCATGGCCACCGGAAGGTTGCGCGTCGCGCCGAGCCATGCGAGGCCCGGGGTGGGAATGACTCCAACGTCGATGACGTCAAAACCCTCCGCCGCGATCCCGGCGCTCAGAGCTCCGAGCAGCATCGGACCGGAGTGGCGCGTGTCACGCCCAACGAGGAAGGCCGTCGAGCCAAGGTGACGCGCTGCGGCCCTGCCCAGCGCGAGCGCTACCTCTGGTCGCAGCTGTGCGTTCGCGACGCCGCGAATTCCATCAGTGCCGAACACGGTCGACATCGAGGATTTAACGCTTTGAGTACTGTGGCGCCTTGCGAGCCTTCTTCAGGCCGTACTTCTTGCTCTCCTTCTCACGCGAATCACGCGTCAACAGGCCCGCGCGCTTGAGCGCGGCACGCAACTCGGGATCGAGTGCAATCAACCCGCGTGCAATGCCGAGACGCAGCGCACCGGCCTGACCCGCGATACCACCGCCATCGATCGTCGCGTCGACGTCGAATACCTCGACCTGATTGGCAACCCTGAGCGCCTCGGTGGCGTGCACGCGAAGCGTCGCAGATGGGAAGTACTCATCAAGCGAGCGCTTGTTGATCGTGATCGCGCCCGTTCCAGGGCGCAGACGCACCCGGGCAACTGCGCGCTTGCGACGACCTGTTGACTGTACGAGCGGCTTTGTTGCCATGACTCTTCCTCGACCTTACGATGCGCGCCGCGTGCTGGGAAACTCCAGCACCGTTGGCATCTGAGCTGCATGTGGATGATTTGAACCCGCGTAGACCTTGAGTTTTCCGAGCTGCTGGGTGCCAAGCGTGCCCTTGGGGAGCATGCCGCGGACCGCGCGACGTATGAGCTCCTCGGGCTTGGTCGCGAGCAGCTCTGCGTAGCTGGTTTGGCGAAGTGAACCCGGGTAACCGGAGTGGTGATACGCGAACTTGTTCTCTGCCTTGTCCGAGGACATGACGACCTTCGAGGCGTTGATCACGATGACGTGATCTCCGGTGTCCATGTGCGGCGCAAAGATTGGCTTGTGCTTCCCGCGCAAGACACGGGCAACTTCCGTCGCGAGACGGCCAAGGACGAGACCCTCGGCATCGACGACGTGCCACGCACGGACGATCTCACTCGGTTTTGGGGAATACGTACGCACAAAAAGATCCTTTGCTCGCAAGAGTTTGCGACTTGTCTTTGCCCGATCCCCATGTATCGCCGAGGATGGGCCGGCTCACCAGCGTAGGCGAGAAACCAGGTCAGGGCAAACGGCCCCGCTCAACGCCAGATTCCGCCGAGCGCCTCGGGATAGGTGACGGTAATCAGCGTCAGGCCACCGGGCGGGGCCAGTGGGGGCGATCCCGCGCGATCTGCCTGGCGAAGCCGATCCGTGATGTCACTTGCACGCATCTTCCCCTCTCCGATGGCAACGAGGGAGCCGACGATCGAGCGCACCATCTGGTGGCAAAAGGAGCTCGATTCGATCTCGAAACGCCACACCTGGTCATCGAGCGCCCGCCAGGCCGCCGACGTCACCCGCCGGATGATCGGACCGCTATGGCCCGGGGGCCGTCGGCAGAACCCTGCGAAATCATGCGAACCGATCAGCGGATCACAACCGAGGCGCATCGCAGAGAGGTCGAGCCCGGGGCCGACCCACCAGGACGAACCTGCCGTCAGCGGGTCGAACCGGTCTCCCACTCTCAGGTCATACCGGTATCGGCGGGCGATTGCGCTCCTTCTGGCATCGAAGGCCGGGTCGACGACGACTGCCCGCCAGACCGCGATTGCGGGCAGCAGCTGGCGGCTGAGCGACCGGGCGAGGTCGGGGATCTCGGTGCCGACGGTGAGGTCCTCGAGTTGGTAGCGGCGCATGACCACCTCCCGGTCAAGATCGACATGCACCACCTGGGCGTGCGCGTGAACCCCGGAGTCGGTGCGCCCGGCACAGGTGTAGGTCAGCGCGGAGCCTGCGATCTTCTCGAGAGCTCCCAGAAACGCACCGGCCACGGTCTCGCCAGAGGGTTGTATCGCAAATCCGTGGAACGCCGAACCGTCGTAGGAGATTCCGAACGCCACGCGACAGAGCGACCCACTCGGGGCCGCCCTCTCGCCAAAATCCGTCTGTTGTGCCATGTGATGGCTACGCAATCACGCCGCTACCAGGAGGGGCGGCCGGTCAGACAAATTCAATGCGCGCCATCGGCGCATTGTCACCCGGGCGTGGTCCAAGCTTCAAGATGCGCAGATATCCGCCATTGCGGTCCGCGTAACGGGGCCCGATCTCCGAGAAGAGCTTGTGGGCCATGTCCTTGTCGCGAATGAACGCAACGACCTGACGCTGGTTGTGTACGCCGCCGGCGCGTGCCTTGGTGATCATCTTCTCGGCAACCGGGCGCAGTGCCTTCGCCTTGGCCTCGGTTGTGACGATCGCCTCTGCCGCGATCAACGAGGCGACGAGATTGCCGAGCATCGCCTTTTGATGGGCGGCCGACCCACCGAGGCGTCGTCCCTTCTTTGGAATTCCCGGCATTTTCTAGAAACCCTCGCCGGCCAGGGAGAGCCCGCGCTCGTCAAGGCGTTCAATGACCTCGTCGAGGGACTTCTGCCCGAAGTTCGCGATCGCAAGGAGATCGTCACCCGTGTAGCGGATCAGCTCACCGATGGTGTTGATCTGGGCACGCTTGAGACAGTTGCGCGGACGCTCGGTCAGGTCAAGGTCCTCAATCGGGTGGTCGAGGTCTGGCGAGCCACTCGTGGTGATGCCAACGTCGCCGAGTTCGAGTCCATGTGATGTCTCGGACATGTCCGCGACGAGCTGGACAAGTGCCTGAAGCGTCTTGCCCGCCGAGGAGAGTGCCTCGCGTGGCGAGACGGAACCATCCGTCTCGATGTCGAGGATGAGACGGTCGAAGTCGGTCGATTGCTCGACGCGCGTCGGCTCGACAGTAAAGGCGACCCTGCGGACCGGAGAGAAGATCGCATCGATCGGGATCACGCCGATCGCAGATGATCGCTTGTTCTTCTCGGCCGATACATAACCCTTGCCGCGCTCAATCGTGAGATCGAGCGAGAGGCGCCCTTCGGCGTTCACCGTTGCGATGTGGAGGTCCGGGTTGAAGATCTCGAGGTCCGAGGTCAGGCGGAGATCCTTCGCCGTTACCACGGCGGGTCCCGCGACATCGACGCGGATCGTCACTGGCTCGTCCGAGACACTCGTTACGACCAGGTCCTTGATGTTCAAGATGATGTCAGCGATGTCCTCTTTCACACCCGGGATGTAGGAGAACTCGTGCAGCGCCTCGTCAAATCGCACCTGGGTAACGGCTGCACCCGGGATCGACGACAAAAGGGTACGCCGAAGCGAGTTTCCAAGGGTGTGACCAAATCCAGGGTCAAGCGGTCCGATCGCGAAGCGCTGGCGCGCCGCGTCTTCGTCGCCAACAGCCTCGACAGTTGGTCGTTGAATGATGAGCATCTCAATGGCTCCTATAAGACGTGAGGTTAGGGGTGCTTACTTCGAATACAGCTCAACGATGAGCTGTTCTCGAACTTGCGTGTCGATCTGCTCGCGCTCGGGAAGAGCGCGAATTTTGACGGCATTGCCGCTGTCTTCTGATTCGAGCCAGCCCGGTATCGGACGGTCGATGGTGTCGAGGTTCTGACGGATAGTGATCAGGTCGCGCGATTTTGGCGCAAGGCTGACGACATCGCCGACTCGAAGTCGGTAGGAGGGGATTGTGACGCGCTTGCCGTTGACGAGAACGTGTCCGTGCGAGACAAGCTGACGCGCCTGGGTCCTTGAGGTACCGAACATCGCCCGGTAGGTGACATTGTCCACGCGCAGCTCCAGCATGCGCAGAAGGTTCTCACCGGTGATGCCGGCCTGACGGTTCGCCTCTTCGTACATGTTGCGGAACTGGCGCTCGAGCACGCCATAGATACGACGCGCCTTCTGCTTCTCACGAAGCTGCGTCTGGTATTCGGATCCCTGACGCATGCGGTCGCGTCCATGGTCCCCGGGGGGGAACGGACGCCGCTCGATTGCGCATTTCGGGCTCTCGCACCGTGCGCCCTTCAAGAACAGCTTTACCTTTTCGCGGCGGCAGAGTCTGCACGCCGGACCCGTGTAGCGAGCCATTATTCTCCTTTCGTCTCGCTATACACGACGCCGTTTTTTAGGACGGCAGCCGTTGTGCGGGATAGGTGTGACATCTTTGATTCCAGTGACTTCGATGCCGGCTGCGGCAATCGAACGGATTGCGGTCTCGCGACCAGAACCTGGTCCACGGACGAGGACATCGACGCGGCGCACACCATGTTCCATCGCCTTCTGCGCACACTGCTCAGCAGCCATCTGCGCGGCGAACGGGGTGGACTTTCGCGAGCCTTTGAATCCGACGTTTCCGGCTGAGGCCCATGCAAGGACGTTGCCCTCGGAGTCGGTGATGGAGACAATCGTGTTGTTGAACGAACTCTTGATGTGCGCGACTCCCGTCGTGACATTCTTGCGTTCGCGACGACGTGGACGGCGACCGCCCGGCTTCGTGGTCTTTGCCATTACTTACGGACCTTCTTCTTTCCGGCAACCGTCTTCTTCGGTCCCTTGCGAGTTCTGGCGTTGGTGTGAGTGCGCTGACCGTGCACGGGAAGACCGCGGCGGTGTCGAATGCCCTGGTACGAGCCAATCTCCATCTTGCGCTTGATGTCTTGCGCGACGTCACGTCGAAGATCTCCTTCGACCTTCAGGTTCGCGTCGATATAGGAACGGAGTCTCGCGACCTCTTCGTCGGTCAGATCGCGGACACGCGTGTCACGGCTCACCGCTGCGGCGTCGCAGATCTTCTGGGCTGTCGAGAGTCCGATGCCGAAGATATAGGTGAGCGAGATCTCAAGTCGCTTCTCGCGAGGGATGTCTACGCCAGAAATACGTGCCATCGATTAACCCTGCCGCTGCTTGTGGCGAGGATTCTCACAGATCACCATGACGCGCCCATGGCGTCTGATGACCTTGCACTTCTCGCACATTGTCTTCACGCTTGGATGAACCTTCACAACCGTCCCTCTCCGTAGTTCACTACGAATCTGTCTGCCACTGAACGCCGATTGAACTACTTGGACAACGATTTTCTTGTACCGATAGGTGATGCATCCGCGAGTCAGGTCATACGGCGTGATCTCGACTTGAACTTTGTCGCCAGGGAGAATACGGATTCTGTACATCCGCATCTTGCCTGAGCTGTGCGCCAGGACCTTGTGCCCGTTTTCGAGCTCAACGCGGAACATTGCGTTCGGCAGTGGCTCGACGACGGTGCCCTCGAGCACAATCGCGTCTTCCTTCGGCTTCGTCAGGTCGTTCTCCTCATTCTCTCGTCTTTCGTGAATCGGCCGCGTGTCCGTTCACCATGTGCATGTCGCTTGTTGCCACAGATATCCACACCGCTGACTTCACGGCGGTTTCGG
>DAIDIA010000237.1 GCA_027459565.1 Acidimicrobiaceae bacterium
TGCGTACAACACCTGTCTGAGTGACGCCGCGTCATGGGCGACGAAGGCGGCCGGTCCAAATGGTGCCTCGTACCAGCTGTATCTCTTCCTCAACGCCCCGGGCACGAATGTCGAGGCGACGCGGCTCTACGCGACCGGACCGAGGGGTTCGTGCGGCCAGCTGGCGGGCAACGCCCGTCTCGAGTGCATCGCCTACAACTACGGATACAACGGCGCGAACCACGCCGTCCTCTACGCCAACAGTCGGGGCGTGCACGCGGTCAACTGGTGGATCGACATCGAGAACAAGAGGCTCTCGCCGAACACCTTCTCCAACTTTGGAGCAAATGAATTCTGGTCGGGCTCGCCGCGGCTCAACGCGCTCACGGTCCAGGGGGCGATCGACGCGCTCCGCGCTGCGGGCATCGAGGTTGGGATCTACTCGTCGAGCCTGCAGTATCCAAAGATCGTCGGTCGGTACGTTCCACGCGCGAGCGGACCGCTGCCTCTGTGGATCGCCGGTGCGCCCTGGACCAGCCCCCCGTATCTCGACAGGTCGCTCCCCTCGCCGACCTCACTCGCCAGCTGGTGCGCAGGAACCGCCATCTACCGTGGAACCACCAGTGTGGACGCCTTCGCTGGCGGGGTGCCGTGGATCTTGCAAGAGACTCCGGGATTCTCGAACGCTCCATACAATCTCGATCCCGACTACACCTGCTGAGGGCGCCGAATGGCCGCGTCGAACGCGGTGTCAACCGCCAGGCGTCGGGGGTCCAAGAGGGAGGGGACAAAGACAACCGCCCAGCGCCATCGCAGGGGCGACGGGGCTGGGCGACTTTGATCTCATGTATTGACCCCATGGCACGAAATGCTCCGACCACAGGGCGCAGCGCCCCAACGGCGCTGTCAGTGCCAGCGAGACCCTAGGCCTCGTCGGCGTCGAAGCCCGGCCATTCGGCCTCGCTCGACAGGACAAAAGACAGCACCGACCAGGTGTTGTCGATGACCGCCTTGGTGCCGGTCGCAACGCCCGCGCCCTCGTCGGTTCCGGCGGTGGTGTCCTGACGGTTCGCAATGGGAGTTGCCATTGGTCTGCCCCTTTCAGGTAGTGGTCGCCATCTCCTGTTCCGGCGACAGATCCAGTATCGCTGACCTCGGAGAATCTGTCAAAGAGTTTAAACTGATAGATTCAATCACTAATCAAGATAGCTCTGCTCGCGATCTACCCGCGGTCGCGCCGGTTCGGGGCAGCCAACCGCGTGCCCGGTCAGCGCTCGGTATGGACCCAATCGGGAGGGGGTGCGAGGAGTTCGCCGGCGTGCTCGGGCTCGTGGAGATGCGCGGCGTCGTTGTAGCGCACGAGTCGCCAACGCTTTCCGGTGAAGTGCCACTCCGTGATCGAGGTGTGCTCGGCGTGCAGGCGGATCTGCGAGCCATGCTCGGGGAGGCCGAGGAACCGGATCAGCGATGCGTCGATGATGCCACCGTGCGCGACGACAAGCGTGAGGGCTCCGGGGTGCTCACGCGCGAGCCGCGTGAGCTCGGCCTCGGCCCGGTCGATGAACGCGACCCAGCTCTCGCCACCGGGTGCGAGCGGCTGATGCGGCTCGTCGCCCGGCGTTGACGACCTTCCGTAGCGCGCGGGAATCTCATGCCACGACAGGCCATCGGCCTCGCCCGCGTCGCGCTCGTCGAGTCCGGCGCTGCGCTGTACCGGTGCGTCCGAGAGGCCGGAGGCGACGATCTCCGCGGTCTCGATGGCGCGCGGCAAGGTGCTGGTGAAGATCGCCTCGGGATTGCTGAGCTCCCTGGTTCGATGCAGTCGGTCACGGAGTACCTCAGCCTGTCGCACACCGCGAGGGGTCAGCCCTCGACAGCTCTTTGGACCACCGACGAACTGCTCGAAATTGCACCACGCCTCGCCGTGGCGCACAATCGCGAGCCGGGTTCCCGTCGCAACCTCCATCGCGTCGGTACGCGCGTCGCTGTCGACTGGCTGGCGATCTGGGACTGCCCCGCTCACCCGGTGGTCCAGGTGTCGATCTCGCGGGCGATCGGCTGTTCGATCGCGAACTGCCCACGGAAATAAAGGAGGGGGAGCCGCTGGAACTCGACGTGGAGCGCGCGCACGTGTCCCACGACGATCAGATGGTCGCCGGCGCGGTGCTCCGCCTCGATCTTGCAGTCGATCCACGCAACGACCCCCTCGAGGATCGGCGATCCGAGCGGCGACTCGGAGGTGCGGACACCGGCAAAGCGGTCGATCTGGCGCTGGGCGAACCTGCGGGCGATCTCCTCCTGGAACTCCGAGAGCACATTCACGCAAAAACGCCCCGACGCCGAGATGCGCGGATAGGTCGTCGACGTCAGCGCGGCACAAAAGCTCACCAGCGGAGGATCGAGCGAGACCGAGGTGAACGAGTTCGCGGCCATCCCGACGGACTCCCCGTCATCGGTCGAGGTGATGATCGTTACGCCGGTGGCGAAGTTCCCGAGTGCGAGTCGGAAGCGCTCTTCGGTGACCTCTTCGAGATGTTCTGATTGGGACACATCACTCACGCTAGCCATGCGACACGGAGACCGGTCACCATTTCCCCGGTATCGGGGTCAGGCGAGGCGATCGACGAAGTCCTTCAGCTGCCGAAGGGTCCGGCATTCGAACACCCCGTCGCAGTGCGGCGCGTACTCGCCGATGATCGAGTCCCCGGTACCCCAGTACGAGCGCGGCTCGGGATTGAGCCAGAAGACGCGATGCGCGCGACGCCGGAGTGACTGGAGGATCTCGGACTCGCCCGAGTGGTAGTTCCCCCGTGCATCTCCAAGGATGATCAGGTTCGTCTTCTTGGTAAGCGACGGGCCATAACGTTGCGCGAAGAGTCGGAAGGCGCTTCCGTAGTTCGAATGCCCGTGCGCATCCACAACGTCCGCCTTCGCTCCGACCTCGGCAATTGCCTCCTCGATGGAGGCTGCTCGGCGGAAGATCCCCGTCACCTCGTCGACGCCGTCGATGAAGACCGCACACCGGACATTGGAGAACTGCTCCGCAATTGCGTAGACAAGATGCACCGTGAACCTCGCGAACGCGGAGACCGAGCCCGAGACATCGGCGAGCACGAAGATCTCCGGCCGACTCGGATGGGGTCTGCGAAAACGCGGCTCGAGCGGCACCCCGCCACTTGAGAGCGACCTGCGGATCGTGGCGCGGATGTCAAGCGGACCGCGTCGACGGTGCCTCCGTCGGTGCGCGAGCCTCGAGGCGAGGATCCTCGCCAGCGGGTAGATCGCCCTCCGCATCGCGACGAGGTCATCGGCGCTTGCGTGCATGAAATCGAGGTCCTCCACGAGCGGGCGGCGCATGCTCCTCGCGACCGCTCCGGCTCCGCGTTCATCGACGAGGAGTCGGGCGATCTCGCGCCGGATCTCCTCGCGCAGAGCATCGGCATGGCGCATGAGTTCGCTCCGGACAAGATTGTCGTGCATCGCGTCGCCGCCGATGCGCTCACCCGGTTCGGTACCACTGCGCGCATCCGCGAGCAGCTGCGACAGGATCGACTCAACGTCAAGGGCGCGCAGTGTCTTTTGCAGGTAGTAGGCGACGCCGACGGGGCGGGCGGACTCCACCGAGCCATAGAGTTCGACTGCCTGCTGCGCCGTCTGAGTGAGGAGTTCTTCATCTCCGCTCGCGAGTGCGCGACGCGCGCGCTCGCGAAGCTCACGCGGATCGATTGCGCGCCGATTTCCCGAGAGCCGACCGGGAACGAAGATCTCCTCGACATCGGGAGACTCGGTCTCGATCAGGATCTCAGCGCTCGGAATCCCCGGCAGGCCGCGACGCGAGAAGAACAGGTCAAAGACCCGCCCAAAGGCCACCTCATGGTCGGCGGATTTGACGAGCGTGGTGCTCAGACATGCGCGCACCGCCGCGACGTCGTCGAGGGGAATCACCGAGAGCGCATCGGCAGCGTCGATCGTCTCGGTCACCGATACCGGCAGGCCGGACGCGCGGAGTTCATCGACGAAGCCGGACAGGACGTCGAGCATCGATGCCCGCCTCCTCTCTAGGCGCGGGGCTTGCTGGCGTGCCCGAGGAGCTCCCGCTGTGCGCGATCGATGTCCTCGCGGTATTTCAGCAAGATGTTCATCGTCGACGAGGTCGCTGCCTCGTCCAGGTGCTCAATGCCGAGCACAATCAGGGTTCTCGCCCAGTCAAGGGTCTCCGAGATCGACGGGTGCTTCTGCAGATCGAGCGAGCGCAACAGGCCAATCACGCGCACGACCTCATCAGCGAGTCGCTCGGAGATCTCGGGAACCTTGCTGATGACGATCTCGCGTTCGCGCTCTTGACTCGGATAGTCGAGATAGAGATAGAGACAGCGTCGCTTCAGAGCCTCCGACAGCTCGCGCGTTCCGTTCGAGGTCAAAACGACGGGAGGTATCTGGCGGGCGCGCACCGTTCCGAGTTCGGCGATCGAAACCTGGTACTCCGAGAGCACCTCGAGCAGGAGCGCCTCGGTCTCGATCTCGACGCGGTCGATCTCGTCGATCAGCAGAACGACCGGATCGTCCGCGCGGATCGCCTCGAGCACCGGGCGCGTGAGGAGGAACTCCTCGGAGAAGATGTCCCCTTCAATGCGGCGCCACTCGTCGTGATGGGCCTCGCGCCCGGCATCCTCCTCGTTGCGCTCAACCTGGATACGGAGCAGCTGCTTGCGGTAGTTCCACTCATAGAGGACCTTCGACTCATCGAGTCCCTCGTAGCACTGCAGACGGATCAGACGCGAGGAGAGCGCGAGCGCAAGTGACTTCGCGAGCTCGGTCTTCCCGGTTCCTGCGGGTCCCTCCACGAGGATCGGCTTCTGCAGCCGCTCGGCGAGGTAGAGAACGGTCGCGATCGCGTCATCGCAGAGGTACCCCACGGCCGCGAGCGCGTCCCGGACGCTCTTGATGTCACTGAATCGATAGGCCGGGGTCAAGAACGCACCTGCCCGTCTCCCTCGATCACGTACTTCAACGACGTGAGCTCGCGGACTCCCATCGGACCCCTCGCGTGGAGTTTCTGGGTGGAGATGCCGATCTCCGCACCGAGGCCAAGCTCTCCCCCGTCGACAAATCGCGTCGAGGCATTCACGATGACCGCTGCCGCGTCGACCTCGTTGACAAAGCGGGTCGCGCTCGCGTAATCGCTCGTGACGATAGCCTCCGAGTGCCCCGAGGAATAACGGCGGATGTGGCGGATCGCGTCGTCAAGCGAGTCAACGACACCGATCGCGAGCTTGAGGTCGAGAAACTCCGTCGCGTAGTCCTCCTCTGTCGCAGATCCGGCGCGAGCGATATGCGCGCGCGTGCGTTCGTCTCCAACGAGATCGACACCCACAAGTGATGCATCCAGGCGCCGGAGGAGCATCTCGGCGACGTCTCTGTGCACCAGGAGGGACTCCATCGCGTTGCAGACGCTCGGTCGTTGCATCTTCGCATTGATGATGATGCGTTCGGCCATATTGAGATCGGCAGATGCGTCGACATAGACGTGACAGTTGCCGTCGCCATCGATGATGTACGGAACTGTTGCGCGATCGAGCACCATCGCGACGAGCGACGGTCCACCGCGGGGAATCAGGAGATCGATATGCGCGCGCAACCGGACAAACTCATCGACCGTCTCGTGCCGGACATCTTCAACGAGGATCACGACGTCATCGGGAAGTCCCGCAGCTGCGATTCCCTCCCGGAGCGCGCGGACGATCGCCCGGTTCGACTCAAGCGCGCCGGCTGAGCCGCGCAGCATCACGGCATTGCCAGATTTCAGGCAGAGCCCCATCGCGTCGGAGGTGACATTGGGCCGGTTCTCGTAGATGATGCCAACGACGCCAAACGGGACGCGCACGCGCCGGATGCGAAGTCCGTTCGGGCGCACCGACCCGTCGACAACCTCGCCCACGGGATCATCGAGCGCAGCGACCTCGCGGAGCCCCCCTGCCATCGATTCGATGCGCGCCTGATCGAGTCGGAGGCGGTCGATGACGGTCTCGCTCTCGTTCGCGGCGCGTGCCGCGGCGACGTCGACGGCATTTGCACGCAGGATCTCCTCGCGGTGCGCGACAAGTGCCTCACCAGACCGTAAGAGCGCGTCGTCCTTCGTCGCGCGCGAGGCGCCGGCGAGATTGTGGGCGGCCTGTTTGGCCCGTCGTCCAAGTTCACCCAACTCCGTCAACGCCATGACAGAGACTACCAAGGCGAGTCGAATGTCCGATAAGGCGTGTCGTCGAGACGGCCGACCGCGACCGAGATCGTCTTCGGATCTAGGTCGTCCGGGGGGCGATCGCGCCGAGCAGCACGATCAGGTCGTCGCGATGGATCAGCTCACCGGACTCCCTTCGCCCGTGCGCGCTCGCACCGAGATGTGCGGTGACCTCGGCACTCGAGAGGCGCGCGATGCCCTTCGCGAAGACGTTCCCCCCGAGATCCTCGATCTCGATCGCGTCCCCGACCGCGAACTCCCCCGTGCACCCGTGCACACCCGCCAACAACAGGGAGGCGTCGCGCTTGACGAGCGCCTCGACCGCTCCCGCGTCGACGCGGACACGCGAGGTGGCGGGCAGCGCGAATGCGATCCAGAGCTTTCGTGCCGGAATCCTTCGGTCCTTGGCCGCGATCACGGTGCCGACTCCGGGAACGCCATGCACTGCGTCGACGACGACGGAGGGTCGGTCGGATTTCGCGATGACGACACGTACGCCCGACCACGACGCGATCCGCGCCGCCGCAACCTTCGAGGCCATTCCCCCGCTGCTGTTCGCGCTGCCGGGACCGCCTGCCGCGCGTTCGAGTGCCTCGTCAAACTCGACGACCTCGGCGACGAGCAGTGCGTCTTGCGCGTATCTCGGATCCTGATCGTAGAGGCCGGGCGTGTCGGTGAGCAGCACCAGTAGCTGCGCGCCGATCAGATTGGCAACGAGCGCGGCGATCCGGTCGTTGTCGCCAAACCGGATCTCGTCATCGGCAAGCGCGTCATTCTCGTTGACCACCGGGACCACTCCGAGTTCGAGGAGGCGGAGCAGCGTCGCGCGCGCATGCAGGTACTGACGGCGCTCCCCGAAGTCATTCGGGACGAGGAGCACCTGGGCAGCGACGAGCCCCTCCGTCTGCAGGGCATCGTCATAGACGCGCATCAGACGCGGCTGACCGACGGCCGACAGCGCCTGGAGCGTGATCGCGTCCGCTGGACGTCCCCCGTGGGGCCGAAGGGTTGCGACTCCCGCCGTCACCGCACCCGAGGAGACGATCACGACATCGTGCCCCTCGCGTCGGACCGCCCCGACCTCGCGACTCAGGCGCTCGACCGCCTCGTGATTGACCAGACCCTCGGCAGTGGTGACCGACGAGGTGCCGATCTTGACGACGGCGATCACCGTTCGCACCGCGCGCGCATCCGCCGCGTCCTTGCCGGTAGGTCGGATTCGAACGTCACGTCAACACCCTAGATGAACCCGATATTCACGGAGCACACGAGAGCCAACCCGGGCTAGTCCTCCTGCTCAAAGGTGAAGCTGAGGTTTCCGATCGTCACGGGGTCGCCTGGCCGCGCGCCTGCCCTTGCAAGCGCCTTGTCGACGCCGAGTCGCTTGAGCCGGCGATGCACATGGGCGAGTGCGTCGACGTCGGTGAGATCCGATAGTGCGACGGCGCGCGTCGCATCGCGGCCGGTGACGACGAATCCGTCGTCGGAGCGCGAGATCACGAATCCCTCGGCGACGGGACGGTGCAGCACCGGCGCGGTCGAGCGCGACGGACGTTCGCGGCGCACGCGGGCCACCATCGCCGCGAGTCGGTGCGTCAGCTCGTCAAGACCGGCACCGGTGACCGCGGAGATCTCGAGTTCACCGTCATAGCTCTGGGGCTCGGGTCGGGGGTCTTCGGCGAGGTCGACTCGGGATCCGACGACGATGCGGGGACGCTCGAGCAGTTCGGGACGGTAACGGCGCAGCTCCTCGAGGAGCACCTCGAGCTGCTCGCGCGGTGGCCGCTCCGCATGCGGATGGAGATCGACAAGGATCACGAGCGCCCGGGCGCGCTCGATGTGTCGGAGGAACTGGAATCCGAGTCCCTTGCCCTCGCTCGCTCCCTCGATCAGGCCGGGAATGTCCGCGACGGTGTACTCCGTGCCGCCCTCGCCGCGCCCGCCGACGCGCACCACCCCGAGGTGGGGCTCAAGCGTGGTGAAGGGATAGTCGGCGATCTTGGGTTTTGCTGCAGAGATCCTCGAGATCAGCGTCGACTTGCCGACATTGGGAAATCCGACGAGGGCGACGTCCGCGAGCAGCTTGAGCTCGAGGTTCAACCAGCGCTCCTCCCCGACCTCTCCCTGCTCGGCAAACGCCGGAGCGCGGAGCCTGTTGGTGAGAAAACGCGCGTTCCCGCGACCGCCCCTGCCGCCCTGGGCCGCGAGCAGCCGATCTCCGGCAACCGCCAGGTCCGCGAGCACCGCTCCGTCGAGCGTATGCACGACCGTGCCCTCGGGAACGTAGACGACCGTGTGCTCTCCGCTCTTGCCAAATCGCTTCGCGCCAGAGCCATGGGCTCCGTTTTCCGCGCGTCGATGGGGGTGATCGCGAAATCCCAGTAGCGAGACCACGTTGGTGGAGGCCTCGAGGTAGACGTCGCCGCCATTGCCGCCATCACCACCGTCGGGTCCACCGCGCGAGACGTGCGCCTCGCGTCGAAAGGCCACCGCTCCGGCTCCGCCGTCGCCCGCCTTGACATGGACCTGCGCCTCGTCAATGAAGCCTGCCATTATTTCCTCAACTCAGATGATGATGCCGAACCGGCACCGCAGATGCCCGACGAAGGACCCTTTGGTCAAGACAGGCGATGACCCCGCACTGTTCGGTGCGAAGAGAGTGTGGAACGCCTAGCCCTCGACCGGGAGGACATCGACAAGTCGGCGTCCTCGTCGCTCACCAAAGCGAACCTTGCCATGCGAGGTCGCGAACAGGGAGTCGTCTCCGGCGCGTTGCACGTTCTGTCCCGGATGAAAATGCGTGCCGCGCTGGCGGACGATGATCGACCCCGCGGTCACCACGGTGCCATCAGAGGCCTTGACGCCAAGACGCTGCGCGTTTGAATC
Source organism: Acidimicrobiaceae bacterium (assembly GCA_027459565.1). Lineage (GTDB taxonomy): Bacteria > Actinomycetota > Acidimicrobiia > Acidimicrobiales > Bog-793 > CAIVND01. The sequence continues at coordinate 9,104 of DAIDIA010000237.1, forward strand.
GCGGCCATTACGCGTTGAACCGCCACCCTTGGTCTTTGACATCTCGTCCTCCTACGCCTTTGCCTTCGCGGCGGTCTTCGTCTTGGCGATCTTGGTGATCTCGACAGTTGAATAGTGCTGGCGGTGTCCATAACGACGACGTCCGCGAGCCTTTGCCTTGTAGGTGAAACCGGTGATCTTGGGTCCCTTGGACTCACCCACCACTCGGCCCGCGACGACCGCTTTCGCAAGGTCGGCGGGCGAGGAGATGATCCCCGACTCATCGACCAACAAAACGGGCGCGAAGTTCACCTCGTCGCCAGTGCCCGCTGCAAGCAGCTCGACTTCGATTCGCGAGCCAACTTCGACGCGCTCTTGCTTTCCACCTGTTGCGATCACGGCATACATAAGACGGACAGTCTACCCATGGAATGGGCGCTCCGTTTTCACTGCGGGTCATCCCGCCCTGTCATGACCTTCGGGAATCTCGAGGTGAGGCGCATTGGTCTGCCCGTCGCCGACTCCGCCTGTCGCCTGGGGCGTCACCTGCGATTTCGTCGGCCGCGTCGGTCCGTGGCGCCTCGCGGTCGCGGTCGGGTCAACCCGAACCGAGCACAAGATGGCGATCCAGCGGCCCGGACCCCGACATCTGGTTCACCCAGAGCGTTCAGACGAGATCGCCGGAGAATACGAGGCCGCGCCCCTCGCACATCGGACAGGTGTCCGAGAGCGACTCGACGAGGCCGACGCCGACACGCTTTCTCGTCATCTCGACGAGGCCGAGTTCGGAGATGTCAAAACACTGCGTCGGTGTCTTGTCGCGACTCAGTGCTGCGCGAAGAGTCGAGAGCACCTCCTGGCGATTCACCTTGATCTCCATGTCGATGAAGTCGATGACGATGATTCCACCGATGTCTCGCAGACGCAGCTGCCGGGCGATCTCCTCGGCGGCCTCGAGGTTGTTGCGAAACACGGTCTCTTCGAGATTCGAGGAGCCGACGTTCTTTCCGGTATTGACGTCGATCACCGTCAGCGCCTCGGTGCGCTCGATGATCAACGAGCCTCCGGAGGCGAGCCAGACCTTGCGATCGAGCGCCTTGTGGAGCTGTTCGTGCACGTGGTGGCGCTCGAAGATCGGGAGTGCCTCGGTGGCGAGGTCGTAGTACTCGACGCGGTCCGCGAGCGCGGGGTCGATCTCGTTGACGTAACTCCGCACCAGCTCGTAGAGCGCGAGGTCGTCGATGATCACGCCGCGGTAGTCCTCGTT
>DAIDIA010000238.1 GCA_027459565.1 Acidimicrobiaceae bacterium
CCAGACAACAGGCCTGCATCCGCGAGAGAGCAACATCATCGAGATCGCGATCATCGGGCTCGATGGGTCCGGCAACAAGATCACGGAGTGGTCAACTCTGATCAACCCTCCGGGCGAGGGCGAGCTCGGCGCAACACACATACACGGAATCAGCCGCGCGATGGTCGAGATGGCTCCGAAATTCTCCGAGATCGCACCCGAGATCCTTGATCGACTCGCCGGTCACATCATCGTGGGACATGTCATTGAATTCGACCTCGGTCACCTCGAGAGTGAATTTGCAAGGGCGAAGATTCCACTTCCCGATCTCTCCTCGGTTTCAATCTGCACTCGGAATCTCGCACGGCGCGTCCTTGGTATTACGCCATTGACACTCGAAAATTGCTGCACGCAGTTGGGAATCACCATTCACGATGCGCACAGCGCGCTCGGCGACACCATCGCTACCGCTGAGCTTTTCCGCGAGATGCTCGTCGGAGTCGACGAGCGCGAGCTCGAACGGCTGCGCGAGAACCTCGCGCTCCTCGGATGGTCGCGTCCGATGTTCGAGACGAACACGTCCCAGACTCTGCCGCGAGCTCACGGCTGATCGGGAGAGGGCCTCCTGCCAAGTTCCTGCGATCGAACAATGAGGTGCTCGAGTGCCGCCAGCGCAGCACCGGAATCAACGCTTTTTTGTGCAAGCGTGATGCCATCGGCGATGTCCGTCGCGATATCTGCTACCACAAGGGCTGCTGCGGCGTTCAAGAGGACGATGTCGCGTTGCGCTCCGCGCTCGCCCGACAACACAGCACGCAAGCGCTCTGCATTGTACGTAGCTGTGTCGCCCTGGAGATCCGTCAGCTTGGCAGGCTTCAGGTCGAAATCTCGAGGATCAAGCTGATAACTTCGCCGGACGCGCGAGCCGTCACCCGACAAGAACGATTCGAAGATCGTTGAGGAGGTGACCGTCGAAAGTTCGTCGAGCCCGTCGTTGCCGTAACAGACGATTGCATGATGCGAACCGAACGCCTCAAGAACTCCGAGCATCTTCTCGGCCATCGAAGGGTCGCCGACCCCGACAACCTGACGGGTGACGCCTGCGGGGTTGGCAAGTGGTCCGAGAATGTTGAAGATGGTGGGAACTCCAAGTTCGCTTCGCACCGGCGCAGCGAAGCGCATCGCAGGGTGGAACCTTGGCGCGAAGCAGAATCCGATCCCCACCGATTCAATGCACTGTTGGACCCCCTCCGGACCGAGTTCGATCACGACCCCAAGGGCCTCGAGCACATCGGCCGAGCCCGATTGCGACGATGCCGCTCGCCCGCCGTGCTTTGCGACCACGGCTCCAGCTCCTACGGCGACGAACGCGGCTGACGTCGAGACATTGATCGTCGTGGAACGATCGCCGCCGGTTCCACAGGTATCGATCGCATCCACGCGGAGGTCAACGTGTTCTCCAGCCCTGCGCATCGCCTCGACGAAGCCGGTGATCTCCTCAACAGTCTCGCCCTTGGTTTTCAGCGCCGCGACGAAAGCCGCGATCTGCGTTGGCTTGGACTCACCCGAGAGGATCGCGTCGAATGTCGCCCCCGCGAGAGGTGAGCTGAGGTCCTCGCGCCGGAACAGCTGCGAGAGGACTGCTGGCCACCCGGTGAAGATCGACGGTCCCGATGAGTCAGTCATCTCCGAAGTCGCTGTTCACCAGTCAGGTATCGCTGGCGATCAGGCAGACTTGCGGCGCTGTCGGCTGACTCGACGACGCTCGCGCTCGTTGAGCCCACCCCACACGCCCTCACGCTCGCGATTCGCGAGCGCATACTCCAAGCAGGTCTCGCGCACAGGGCAGACGTTGCAGATGGCCTTGGCCTC
>DAIDIA010000239.1 GCA_027459565.1 Acidimicrobiaceae bacterium
TGGAACGACTGCAAATGCACGAGATCACAATCAGTGGTTGGGCGCTGCGCGAGGGTCTCATTCTTCGAACAATTGCCGAGCACGACCCGACGGATTTCGGTGACGACCCGAGAAGTATCCGTCGGAGTTCCGTACTTTCGCTCTGCCATAGATGCAACTGGAATCGTGTACACAGTTCGAAAGTTGCCGAACTTGCAACACAGATATTTGATGGAATGGCGAACCGTCACGATATGTCAGAGAGAGAGCGCGAGCTGCTCGAGTTCGGCGCCCTCATGCACGACATAGGTGAACACATCAGTCGAACCAATCATGATCGTCACAGCGCGTACCTGATCAGCAACGGGGACCTTCGCGGATTCACGCCGAAGGAGATAAGAATGCTGACCCTTCTTGCGCGGTTTCACCTGCGCGGAAGCGAAAAGTCGGTTGCGAAGGACCCATTGTTAACAAGCGCTGATCTCGAACATCTGTTGAAGCTCATCGGTATTCTCCGCGTTGCGGACGCGTTGGATGCTTCGCACAGCGGGGAGGTCTCGAACGTAGGGGTTACCGAGCACTCGAATCGTCGGATCGTGTTCTCACTGACGGTCAAGAACGATGCCGAACTGGAACTCTGGTCGATGCATCGCAAGATGCAACTCTTCGAGCGCGTCTTCGAGGTGACGTGCGACACCGAACTCGAACGATCGCGGATCAGCGCGTTGACGGCACTCAACGCGAGCGAGATCGGATTGAGCTGAGCGCTGAGAAGGCTCAGGGAATAGGGGAATCGCCCTCATCGAGCGGCTGCGCGTCGATCGGCATCTTGAACAGAGCCCTGCGCCGCTCCTCGAAACCTGCCCCACGCTGAACCCTGAGCGAGATATAGCAGATCGCGCCGACAGGAATCGGAAGCCAGAAATTTACAAGCCGCCAGCCAAGAACGGCAAGCGTTGCGACCTTGTTCTGGACACCGAAACTGACAAGGAGGCCGATCGAGGAGGCCTCGACGAACCCGAGCCCACCGGGGGTAATGGGAATGACCGCAAGCACGTTTGCGATTCCGTAGGCGGCAAACAGCTCGAAGGGATCGACAAAGCGATGGAAGGCCGCGAGGAACGCCATGAGGGAGGCGGCATCCAGGATCCAGTTCAATGCGGCCCAGAGAATTGCCTCCTTGAGCTGTTGTGGATCCTTGCCAAGCTCCCTCAGAAGGACGCCGATGTGTCTCACAACCTCTTCCAGTCGGTCTTCGTTGATACGCGGAATACGTCTGGTGAAGGATCGAACCAATCGAGCGGCAGACTCCTCACCGATGGTGAACGCATAGACGAGCGCTGCCATGGCAAGAATTGCGAGCATTCCGACAAGGGCAACGATGATGTAGATGCGGTGCACGCCCGCCAACGGAATCGATATCAGCAGGGAGATCCAGACCATGATGTTCAAAACGATTGCCGAACCCATTCCTTGCGTTGCCATCGCGAATCCGACCTGGGTGCCGCTCATGCCATATGAGGTAAAGAGTCGATAGCCGAGCCCAGCGCTTCCTGCTGTACCTCCAGGCACAACGTGGGCGACCGCCGTTGTAGCGAGGTCGATCCGGAAGATGGTATTGAGGTTCGGGGCATTTCTCGGAAGGACTGTCCGGCTCAGCAGCGCGTAACAGAAGAGCGCCAGGCCCTCAAGAGCGATTCCCGCGAGGAGCCAAAGAATGTTGATGCTCGCAAGAAGCGAAAGGGACTTACTTGCGACAACGAGACGGGGAATGACCAGATATTCGATGATGAGCAAGACGGCGAAAATGAGAAAACCTCGTCGCAGACGATGTTTCGTGGCAGCGCCCCACTTGTTTCGGCTCATCGAGGTCCAACTGTGTGCGCCATTTCACCATGCTTGCACGACTTTTCGGTGATTAGGTGAACCTTTGCGAGAGTCATTTCGGCAATCCGTGGCAAAAGGCCCATCGCCACTAAAATGTGTGGCATCTTTCCTTTGATCGACCAATGCGTGCCAGCAACGGTTGAAGATACCAGAGAGGCAAATCGATGCCGAGAGAGATGAAGGATTCACGCTCCCTAGAGCGCGTCGTCGTTCTCATCGCGCTCAAGGTGCTTGGCATCACCTTTGCCGCCGGAATCTTGGTCTTTCTCGCCTGGCGCCTTCGATTGATTCTTTTGTTGGTCTTGATTTCACTCTTCATCGCTGCACTTTTGAACCCCGCAGTATCACTCCTGACCAAGCGCGGGATACGCAGAACCGCGGCTGTCATGATTGTCTATGTTCTATTGCTCATCGTGATGTTCGGACTTGGTTACACGTTCTTCAATACAGTGATCACTCAGGCAACGCATTTTGCGCACGAACTCCCTAGTCTTGTTCGCGAAACACAGAACGGACAAGGTACCGTCGGGCATCTGATTGCGCGGTTCCATCTTGCGAGTTATTTCGCAAGTCATTCGTCGGCACTCGCGAGTTATGTTGCAAAGCTTGGAAAGCCGGCGCTTGCCGTCGGCAAGACCGTCCTCAGCGGATTCACAAGTGTGATAACGGTAATGTTCCTGTCATTCTTCGTCCTCCTGGAGGCACCACGGATCGTCGCAGGGCTCTTACGTCTGTTTCGCGCTGATCGCGCAGCAGACGTGCGGCGGATTCTCTATCTCATGACCAAGCAGGTAACAGGATTCATGCTTGGAAATTTCGCGACGTCGGTAATCGCGGGAATTGTCTCATACGTTGCACTCATTGCAACAGGAGTGCCCTTCGCAAGCGTGCTTGCGATCTGGACCGCGCTTGTTGACTTTCTTCCGCTTGTCGGCGGCCTCCTTGCAGGCGTCCCGGTGGTGGGGGTCGCATTCTTGCATTCGGTTCCGGCAGGGGTTGTAACGCTGATTGTCTTTCTGATCTACCAGCAGATAGAGAACCATATTCTCAATCCGTTGATTATCTCGAAGACACTGAGGCTTAATCCACTCTGGGTGCTCCTGTCCGTTATTATCGGCGCTGAGACCGGTGCAATCGTAGGATCCACCTTCGGCGCGATCTGCGGTGCGATCTTTGCGCTACCAGCCGCAGGAGCAATCCAGGTCTTGCTGCGCGAGCTCTCCTCGAGGGGATATTTGATGCGCCGAGACCCCTCTACCCTCTCTGACTCCTGAGAACAGCAAGGCTAGTGTTGACCTCCGTGCGAACCCTTGTTGTGCTGCCGACCTATAACGAGAGTACGAATATTGATGCGGTGCTTCGTGCGGTCAGAACGAATCTTCCCGAAGCAGATATCCTGGTGGTTGATGATTCAAGTCCTGACGGTACGGCCGTTATTGCCAGACATCTCGGTGACGAGCTTGGCTCGATAGGGGTGTTGGTTCGTCCGGAGAAGCAAGGGCTGGGTCCTGCGTATCTTGAGGGATTTCGCTGGGGGCTTGACCGCGGGTTTGAGGCGTTTGTCGAGATGGACTCAGATTTCTCCCACGACCCCTCGTCGCTTCCGTCATTGATTCGACCGATGACCGAGGGGGCCGATCTCGTGATCGGATCGCGTTATGTCCCGGGTGGCTCGATCCCAGACTGGAAGCTCTCGCGCCGTATGTTGTCGCGCTTTGGCAACCTCTACGCGAAATGGATGCTCGACCTCGGAGTCGAGGATTCCACAGCTGGTTTTCGCGTGTATTCGGAACGAATCCTCAGAAAGATCGACCTCGATTCCGTAACTGCCAGCGGTTATGGGTTCCAGATCGAAATGACCTTCCGAGCGAAACAGGCTGGAGCGACGGTCCGGGAGGTACCCATCCGGTTTGTAGATCGCGTCAATGGTGAGTCAAAGATGTCGTCCTCCGTCGTTACCGAGGCGCTTGCCCTGGTGACGAGATGGGGCCTGCGTCGTATCTTTTTGAGCCGGAGTTCTCGCTAGCGTTGCGAGTTAAGGTCGCACGAGGACTGCGAGCATCGCCTGGAGTTTGAGCTGGGTCTCAGCAAATTCAGCTTTCGGATCCGAGTCAACCACGATTCCGACACCAGCGAGCATGCGCGCCCTGTTTCCGTCGACCATTGCTGACCGAATACCAATCCACCACTCGCCATCGCCGCTCGCGTCGGTATATCCCACCAACCCGGCATAGAGGTCACGTTTGACACCTTCGTGGTCTTCTATGAAGCGCTTTGCGTCGGCGCGCGGCGTGCCGCAGACGGCGGGCGACGGGTGAAGCCTGCTGGCAATTTCAAGCGAGCCGATTGCGGGATCGATGTGCTCCGCGGTTATCGTCGTCGCGAGGTGGACGACATTTCTCAGCTCGAGGATATGGGGGCTGTCGGGTGCATGCACCTGATCGGCGAGTTCCCGAAGACTCTCGTGGATCGCATCGACTACGTATTGGTGCTCCCGCCGCTCCTTGGGTGAGGCCATCAGCGCGTGAGCGAGCTTCCGGTCCTCGTCAGGATCGCCACTTCTCGCCATCGTTCCAGCGAGCGGCGTCGATGCGGAAGTGGACCCCTCTTTCCGCACCAGCAGCTCCGGCGTCGCCCCGATGAATCCGTGAATCGCAAATGAAAGACACGATGGATGCAGGGCGCGTAAACGGCCGAGGAGTTCATGTTGAAGAAATGGACGATCGGCCTCGACCACTACCTCTCGCGCCAGAACTACCTTCTGTAAAAGGCCCCGTTCAATGGCTCCAATAGCCTCGGCGATCTTCTCGCGGAACTGGGCATGGCCCATGACCGGATCAAGCGAGAAGTGTTCCGGCGATTTGGTCCCCAAGAAATCCGGCTCTTGCGCGGCCTCGGTGACCAGATTCCGATCGATAGTCTCTTGGAGGTTCTCTTGCGTACCGACGAAGATCGCATACGGCGGTATCCCTGTGCGGTTGACGACCGTGATCTCTGCCACCGTAAGGACCACGGGTGATTCGAGATCGTAGGGAAGAGCTGCCACGACTATGGGATGGTGCTCGCACTCTCGAGACCTCGATTCGATGTCCTTGAGGATGCCCGAAACCAGCGAGGGGTCCTCGGCAAGACCGGAAGGAAGTCTGAATTCCCGCGCGCTCCCAAGTGTAAATATTGCCAATCCATCGCGTTCGATTACGCATCCGGATCGGTATGCGATTGTGCGAGCCGAAACAAGGTAGTCCTCGTCGACCCGTTGTGTCTGCATGACGAGCGAGTCGCGACAATCTTGTGAATCGACCATATCTGGATTCTTCATCTCTGGTCACGTCTCTTCTCGGCAATGATGATCTGAGCGAGTCCTCCCTGCAATCTTTCGAATCTGACAGCTGTGAACCCCGACGAGACCAGCATTTCTCGCATCTCATTCGCACCCGGAAGATATGCAACGGACCTGGGAAGGTACCGGTACGCCGCTGCATCACTGAAGAGCGCACCGATCAATGGGACAACTCTGTTGAACCAGATTCCGTGACCGAATCGAACAATTGGATTGCTTGGCTGGTCGACTTCGAGGATAACGAAGCGACCCCCTGGCACGAGAATACGAGCCACCTCTTGAAAGACCCTCTTCGGCTCCGTGAAGTTCCTCAACGCGAATCCAGAGATTACGCCGTCGATCGTCCCCTGCGATATTGGAAGTGAGTGGGCATCCGCCTCAATGACCGGAGCGTGAATTGTCCGGGCAGCCAGAAGCATTGCAAACGACAGATCCACTCCGATGCAGGGATGGCCAGCCCGAGTCATCTCCCGCAGGAAATCGCCCGTCCCACAGCCCAGATCCAGCACTAGCGAATCGCGTTCCAAACCGAGCCGCGATACGGCTCGTTGGCGCCAACCATGATCGAGCCCAAGGGTAATGAGACGATTGACAAGATCGTAACGCTGCGCAATCGCGTCAAACATCGTGCGCACGAAATCCGTCTTGTCCTCTGGAGTGGGGAGGCCTTGGCTATCCATCACGACTCGAAGGTCACCGAGTGGGGTTTGTATGAAACTGGCACCATGAAGCCGTTCACCGAATGCCCATTGGGAACGACGCCAGAGAACGGCCCCGCACAATAAATCCCAGATTTCTGCACGAGTTCGAAGACCGCTTGAAAGGTCGTGTCTTGCCTGCGTGCATGGCCATGATCGTGCAAGGCTAGCGGGAGTCTTAACTTCGATCGCATTCGGACTGCTCGGTTCCGAGGCTGTGACCCCGAATCGCCTTGGCTGAGGTCACTCTGGTTGTCGAGTCGAATCTCCGAAACTGCAGTGCGACTGGCGGCAACGGAGACCATCGAAAGAGAGCGCGCATCATTGTTAGGCAGAGAGTCGTCACTCGAATTGCGCGGACGAGGAGGCTAAGGAGCTGGAGGACTCGAGACGGGCTCAGGGTCGACGTAGATTACATCCGCCTCGACCACGACGCGATAGCTCTTGATGTCGGAAGCGTAGAGATCGAGGCTCTTCCCGGTCGCAAGAACGAATCGCGCTCGATGCCACGGACAGACGATGTTGCCGTCAACGATGTCACCGCGATGGATCTGGCTACCCATGTGCGAGCAGCTGTTTTCCAAAGCATAGAAACGCTCTCCATCACTGACGACACAGATTTCTTCACGGGAGATCTTCACAATGAGATGGCCCTTTGCGGCAAAGTCAGTGATCGTTCCCGCACGCAGTAGCTCAGCCATTCCCTTTTCCATTCGCGTCGTCGTGCGATGTTAGCGCCGTGCTTGACCAAGAATTGTGGATAACGCTCCCTCCAAGGTGGCGAAACCGGGAAAGTTGCGTCTAGGGTCAGCAAAAGATACCTGTGCGGAAATTGCCCGGTACACGCCGCCGAGCAGGTCGCAAAGACCCTTGATTGCCAATTGGAGGACCTGATGACAGCGACGCAAGCAACGCATGAAGTTCTGAGTCCGGATGCACTCATTGAGTCGCTTGAGGCCATTCGTCAGGAGCACTACAAGAAGTATCCCTACCGGATCAAGACGATTCAGAGCAAGGATGAACTTCCCGGGCTTGCTGCATCAAAACTCCGCTCGCACTCGGGAGGAGACATCAATCATCGATTCGAAGGTGAACGCTATATCAACTGCACAGACAAGGCGATGCGTCGCAAGCAGCTCCGCAAACTTGTTGACGAAGGGGGTGAGGTCGTTGTGGGCGGAACAAAGGTGAGTCACCCATTGCTTGCCAAATGGGAGTCACAGTCTTTTGGGCTTACTCCGGAGGAGATCGAAGACGCCGAACGCTCCGACGCAGATCCTGCGGTGTTGATCTGGCGGGGCTGGCACGTCAGCCGGGACCGCTTTTACCCGTTTCCGGTTTCGATTGGTAGCGGACTGGTCGGGGAGGGAGAGAACCGCCTCTTCGCCGAACAGCAGATGTTGGCGATCGAGAACGATGCCGAGACGTTTCGAAATTGGGGAATGCCGCATATTGAAGAGGCACTTTTGAATCGCAAGGAGCACGCAGGAATCGACGTGGAGCATGCCGAATTCAACGAGCGGGTTATCAAGGAGTACTGCACGACACCGAGACTCCAAGAACAGATTCGGCAGGTATTCATCCTGCGACTTCAGCAGCGCGCCCGCATCAAGTAGCCAGAACTTCACTCGTCCTACTCTTCTCCTCGAAGGAGCATGTCGTATGTCTCAGCTTCCCTATGGGCCCCATGACCTGGCTCAGCCCTCGCTCGATCCAAGCGCGTTTCTCGAACTTCTCGAGAGCGACTTTGCGCGTAAGACCAACGCCATGCCGCCTGTTTACGAGCAGCTCATCGCGGGCACGCTCGAGCCCGAGACCCTGAAATGTTGGGTAAAGGATATGTATCTCTATTGGGACGCCCTGTATTTCAGCACCGCCGCGATTTTCATCAAAACCAACGAGCCCAAATCTCGCGAGGGGATGCTGCGAAAACTTGTGGAGGTTGAGGGCCGAGTCGTCGTCAATGACATTGTTCCGGACTGGACGAACCCGGCGTATGAGGAGATGTGGTTGCAGTTCGCCACGGGAATGGGCCTTTCGCGAGATGAAGTGACGTCATGGCAAACATTTACGAGAAGCTTCTTCAGCATTTCCACATTGTGCCTCTATGCGCGGGGATGGGAGTGGACATGGCTCGATGGAATTGCAAACCTTTACGCGGCTGATTGCTTCTATCTTGAGTACTTTCCACGGATAGCCGATTCACTTCGTGAAAACTACGGATGCACGGAGGAATCACTCAGAGTGTTTGAGGCGGTTGTCAACGACGCAAAGGAAAACGTCGTCTTTGAACGTGAATCACTTGGATTCTGGGCATGTTCGACAGAGCGCCAGCTGACCGCAGCACGTGCCTTCCGGGAGCGGATCGACATTGAACATCAACTCCTTGCCTCGATTGACGAGCTGATCAGCACAGGCGAGCTACCTTTTCAGATTCCGGCCGGCGCAGTAATACCTTCGTTGCTGGATCGGACCTAGGTACTGGAGCTTTCCTTAGAGGATTCCAGATGTCATTCGGTACGGTTCCTCGA
>DAIDIA010000240.1 GCA_027459565.1 Acidimicrobiaceae bacterium
CGCGCCAGGCGGCTGCAAGCGGCGTCTAGAGCCTATCGACTCCGGGAACGCTCTCCCCGCCCCGCGCCGTTCGGGGCCCTTCCAAGCGGGGCGCGCCGCCTCGCCGTTACCGAGGAGAACATCCGAACAAGATGATTCCAACGACATTCGAGGCAGACCTCGACAACGTAGAAGGCAACCTCCGCGCGGAGTGAACGCGCCAAACGACGGAGCTCTTTGGTGGAGCCGACCGCCCGGCCGCCCGGGGGGAGCGAGGGGCCAAAGGCGAAGATCACGTGACGCAGGCGGCTCTGCTCGCAGATCGGACAATCGATCTCCGTCTCGCGTCCGAGGTTTGTTCCCACGCGCAAGAGCTCGGTATGGGCATCGCAGACATCATGACGCGAGAGTCTTCCGCGTCGGTACTCGCGCACGCTCTGGTCGCGCGCGAGGCGGTACTCCACCTGTCCAAGACCCGTCAGGTCATCAAGCGATGGCGTCGCCTCGGGAGAGCTAGTCACGCCGAAAGGGTAGCCGGAACCCGTCAAACCCGGACGGTTTGGTCTCCGCATGGTCGGGGTTTGATGGAGGGACGCGTACCGCGTCATCACGGACCGGGAGCCGACGACAACAGCAGTCCGGGTTCTCACAGACCGCGACCCGGATCCCACGATCCACCCGACATCCGCAGTCGGCACAGGAGATCTCCACGCCGCCAAGTGTAGGAGGACAGGGCTTGACGAGACGATGGGCGCACGCGACCCGGGCCCGCTCAGACCGCACGGGAGTCTCGCGACCGGACCACCCTCGTGTGACGACAACGCCATCTCACCGGGTGCGCGGTCTCGCCATCGCGGCCCGGACCGCCGGGAACCGGCCACAACCTTGTAGCGACAGAATATATCGAATCGATACATCATCATGCTATAATCGCAGGATGCTCGAATTTGCCATCCTTGGACTTCTCAAGGAACGTTCCATGCACGGCTACGACCTTCGCCGGCACCTGCGCGACGACTTCGGCGTTCTTGCAAACCTCTCATTCGGATCGCTCTATCCGGCGCTGTCGCGCCTCGAGGCATCGGGGGCAATCCGCAGCGTCGGCTCCGGGGGTGCCGCCGGGATCGATGCCGACGCTCCGGTGCTGCTGACGGGTTCACTCGGTGGGGAGCGCGCGGCAACCGTCGCGAGACGCGCCACCGCCAAGGTCGCAGAGACGCTCGGTCGCTCGAGCACACGCGCGCGCAAGGTCTACGAGATCACACCGATGGGAGATCTCGTCTTCGAACAGCTCCTCGAGTCCCCCTCCACCAGCGAGGGTGACCTGCGCGGATTCTCGCTGCGGCTCGCCTTCGCCCGCTACCTCTCGCCCCAGGCGCGCGTGCGCCTTCTTGAGCGCAGGCGCATCGAGCTCAGCGATCGACTGCGCCGTTCTTCGGCACACCTCGATCATCCCAGACGCCTCCTCGACCTCTACGAACGATCGCTTGCCGAACACGCGCGCGAGGCGGTGGCGAATGACCTCGCATGGATCGAGCGGCTTCTCGAGCGTGAGTACGAGCAGATCGCGGAGTCCGCGTCGGGATCGCAGGGTACCCGCTCGGGTGCTGAGGGTTTGACCTCGCTTTCGGGCGCCACCAGCCATGCAAAGGGTAAATCGACGACAGACGCGCTCCGAAGCGCGGACATGAATCTTTCAACCGATGGAGGCATCACAGCATGACCAATCCAAAGAATCCGATCAGGGTCGCCATTGCGGGCGTCGGCAACTGCGCCAGCTCGCTGATCCAGGGCGTCCAGTACTACCGCGATGCAGACCCCGACGAGTTCGTACCCGGGCTCATGCATGTCGTGCTCGGCGGGTACCACGTGCGCGATATCGAGTTCGTCGCGGCGTTTGATGTCGACGCGTCAAAGGTCGGAGTCAGCCTCGACAAGGCGATCTACGCCGGCAAGAACAACACGATCAAGTTTGCAGAGGTTCCCTCGCTCGACGTCCAGGTTGAACGAGGACCGACCTTTGACGGGCTCGGAAAGTACTACCGCACCGTCATCGACGAATCCCCTGCCACTCCCGTCGACATCGCGGAGACGCTTCGCAGAACACGGGCCGAGGTGCTCGTCTCCTACCTGCCCGTCGGCTCGGAGCAGGCTCAGAAGTTCTACGCTGCCGAGGCGATCAAGGCCGGCGTCGCCTTCGTCAATGCGGTTCCCGTGTTCATCGCGAGCGACCCCGAGTGGGCCCAGCGCTTTGCCGACGCCAATGTGCCGATCATCGGCGACGACATCAAGAGTCAGGTCGGCGCGACGATTGTGCACCGCATGCTCGCGCGGCTGTTTGAGGACCGCGGACTGGTGCTCGACCGCACCTACCAGCTCAACGTCGGCGGGAACATGGACTTCATGAACATGCTCGAGCGCGAGCGCCTCGAGTCGAAGAAGATCTCCAAGACACAAGCGGTCACGAGCCAGATCGATCACGGAATAAGCGCCGGATCGGTGCACATCGGGCCGTCCGACCACGTTGCGTGGCTCGAAGACCGCAAATGGGCCTACATCCGTCTCGAAGGGCGCAACTTCGGTGACGTTCCGCTCAACCTTGAACTCAAGCTCGAGGTGTGGGATTCGCCCAACTCCGCGGGCGTGATCATCGATGCGATCCGTTGCGCGCGCGTCGCGCTCGATCGCAAGATCGGCGGGCCGCTCATTGGACCCTCCGCCTATTTCATGAAGTCGCCCCCGGTGCAGTACCGAGATGAGGCGGCTCGCCTTCTCGTCGAGGACTTCGCGAAGACGAGCTAGCGGACCGGGCTAGTCGGCGGAATCTTCGTGCGCGCCCGCCCACCAGGCGTCGAGACGCCGCTTCGCCTCCTCGGCACCCAGCAGACCCTCCTCAAGCCTCAGTTCGAGTAAGAACGCGAGCGCGCGTCCGACCTCGCGGCCGGGTTTGAGCGAGAGGTGCTCCATCACCTGCAGACCATCGAGCTCCGGGCGGATCGAATCGAGCGCCTCGCGCTCATTGAGCTCCGCGAGGCGTCGTTCGAGATCGTCCATCGCATCGGAGAGCTCTCGGACCTTGCGCTCATTGCGCGTGGTGCAATCCGCGCGTGTCAGTTCATTGAGTTTTCCGACAAGTGGACCGGCGTCGCGCGCGTAACGGCGCAACGCCGAATCTGTCCATCCCATCTTGTACGTGTGAAAGCGCAGGTGGAGCTCGACGAGTCTGACGACCTCGTCGATGTCATCAGATGAATAGCGGAGCGCGGTCATCCGCCGTCTCGTCATCCGTGCGCCGACCACCTCATGGTGGTGGAACGACACGCCGTTCTCGCCGAACTCCCTCGTCTTTGGCTTGCCGATGTCGTGAAACAGTGCCGAGAGCCGGAGGATGCGATCGGGCCGCGTGCGACAGACCACCGCGATCGTGTGCGCTAGCACATCCTTGTGACGATGGATCGGGTCCTGCTCCAGTTCGAGCGCGCCGATCTCGGGGATGAACTCCCCGCCGAGCCCTGTGTGCACAATGAACCACAACGCCTTCTCCGGATTCGGAAGCACGATGATCTTGTCAAGTTCATCGCGTATGCGCTCCGCTGAGACGATCGACAGCCGGTCATGCAATGCGCCCACTGCGGCAACGAGCTCGGCGTCGGGTTCAAGGTCGTAGCCCGCGTGGAAGCGGGCGGCCCGGAGCATGCGCAACGGATCATCGCGAAACGACTCCATGGGGTCTCGTGGCGTACGGAGCCGGCGATTGCCGAGGTCGCCGATACCGTCGAATGGGTCGATGAGCTCAAGCGACGGGATCTTCAGTGCCATTGCATTGACCGTGAAATCGCGCCGCGAGAGATCGGCGTTGATGTCATCACCGAAGGCAACCTCGGGCTTTCTCGAGTCCGGATCGTAGGACTCCGCGCGGTGCGTCGTGATCTCATAGCGTCTCTTGCGCGCGAGGAATCCGATCGTCCCGAATCTCTTGCCCTGAGTCCAGACTGCCTGGGCGATCGGTCGGATGATCAACTCGATCTCGTCTGGGGTCGCGTCGGTCGTCATGTCGATGTCGACTCCGTCCGATTCCCCCTCGTCGCCAGAGGTTGCGGTGCCACCACCGGGCCGGCCGGCAATCGCGTCCCGGACGGTGCCGCCAACGAGATACAGCGAGCGGTTCGCCTCGGCAAAGCGCGCGGCAATCTCCTTCGTCTCTTCAATCATCGGGAGAAGACGCTCGGGAACCATGCCCCAACGGTAGTAGGAGATACCTTGGACACGGTTACGTCAGCGAAGTCCGTCCAGCCGAAGTTCGCACGCGCTGGCTAACTCGAGAGTCGCTCCTGGAGTTGTCGCGCGTAATCGACGATCCGCCCCGCCTCGCCGCGAGCACCACGGAGTCCATCGGGTCCGGACCCGCTGACCGGTTCGGCCTCAAACGCACGTGCTCCGAGTACCGCGAGCGTCGCCTGAACGCTCCGCTCAAGCGCGAGAAGGTGGTACCCGCCCTCAAGGAAGAAGATCCGACGCCCGGGAATCGAAAGATCCATGAGCCTCTGGGCCAACATCGCAAAGTCGCCTGTTGTCAGTCCGAGATCGGTGAGCGGGTCATCGCGATGCGCGTCGAACCCGGCGGAGACCAATATCCACGTGGGACCGAAGCGTTCGCACGCGGGGCCGACGACCTCATCGAACGCGAAGGAATACGCGTCGCCGGTCGTTTTCGCGGGAAATGGAAAGTTGATCGTGTAACCGCTCCCCTCCCCGTCTCCAGCCTCCACGAGCGCTCCAGAATCTGGGTAGAACGGGAACTGATGCATCGAGACGTACAGCACCTTGGGATTGGAGTAGAACGCGGCCTGAGTCCCATTCCCATGATGGGCATCGATGTCGACGATGGCGACGCGTTCGCCCTGCGCGACGAGCGCCGCCGCGGTGATCGCAACATTGTTGAGAAGGCAAAAACCCATCGCGCGCTCGGAGAGCGCATGGTGTCCCGGCGGGCGAAGTGCGAGGAAGGCCGCGCTTGCTCCACCTGCTCGAAGCCGCTCGGCCGCATCGATACCCGCTCCCGCTCCGTGGATCGCCGCACGATACGAGGCCGGCACCACCGCGGTGTCCGGATCAAGCCGCGCTCCACCTGCGAGACAGACCTGCTCGAGACGGTACAGATAATCCGATGTGTGGACGCGTTCGATCTCGTCGGGACTTGCCGCTCTCGGCACAAAGACGACGAGATCCTCGCCGAGTCCTGCCGAGCGCGCTCCGCGCACGACCGCTGCCAGTCGGTCCGGAGATTCGGGATGACCGACTCCCGCCAGATGGGCGAACGAGGCCTCATGGAGTCCGAGCAAGACCTTCACGGCCTCACGCTAGTGCGCGATCGGGCTTCATCTCCCTCTTCAAAGACAACACTAGGCTCGTGAAAATTAGCTACGAACACTCCAGCAGGTCAGCCACGCGTCGCCCACTACGGACCCTGCCGCGACCCCTGATTGCCTCACTTGGCATCGGCGCGCTCGTGATGGCGCTCGTCGGTGCGGGCCCCCGGTCGAGTGCCGACGCGACAACGCTCAACTCTTCGATGAACCTCGTCTCCCAGAGCAACTGGGTCGGATCGCAGCAGGGCTTCAGCATCTCTTTGTCCGTCACCGCTCCGGTTCCCAGCAACGACCTCGTGCTCCGAGTCGCCCTCTACCCGAGACTGCTCAGTCGCTACGCGTTCGAGCACTCCCCATTCCAGAGCGCGCCGACAGAGGTACTCAACAACATTTCGGTCAGTCCACTCAACACCGCAGGGACGACGGTTGCGCTCGGTTCGACGGTCCAGTTTCGCGTCATCACCGCCGACGGCCTCACCGGGGGCCCGAAATCAGCCAGAGCGCTGCATATCGACTGCCTCTCCTCGACCTGCAACGGCAACTACCCGCTGATGGTGACGCTGGTCAATCGCAGGACGCAACAACAGCTGACCTCGCTCGCGACGACGCTCACCTATATCGGCCAGATTGGATCCACCCAGCGCCTCGATGTCGCCGTGGCACTGCCGCTCGACCTCTCCGGGGTGTCAAGCGCCTCGTCCGATCTCGGGGTCTCAGGGGCGAACACGATCGACGCGATTGTCCGCGCAGTGCTTTCATATCCCACAACACCGATCTCACTCGGAATCTACGGACGCGTCCTCGCAGGTCTTGAACAGGCAGCGAACGCCAACGGGCCGGATTCTCCAGCGGCGCACGATGCCATCGGAGTCCTCGCGCGCCTGATCAAGCGGACACAGACGACCGAGTTCCTCCGCGAGCCCTACGCTCCGATCGACCTCAACGCGCTCGTACGAGGTCCGGGTGGCGCGACCGCGATGCGCGAGTACGCATCTCAGATCAGCTCCTCGGCAAACCTCACCGCAGAGGTATTGCACACGACCTTTGATCCATCGCCATATCTGTCGACCGTGGCGCTCGAACCCGAGTCCGTCCAGATCGCGCGCGCGCTCGGCGCATGCGCGCTGGCACTCCCGACTCCGAACGTCTCATTGGACAACAAGACGCCGGGGACCCAACCTCCATTCGTGATTTCGGGCGCGAGATCTGCATGTCCATCGGGCCAGACGGTCGCCGCCCCGGTCGATCCCGGACTCTCCACCATTGCCTCGCTCGCCTCGAACGGTGCCCAGCTCGCTGCGCATCAGCTCCTCGCGGACCTCGCCCAGACCTACTTCGAGAACCCCAATTCGACCACGACCCGCGGTGCCATCGTTGCGCCAACCACCTGGAGCGAGAGCCCCGACTTCGTCCGGACCCTGCTTGACGGACTACGCGTCAATCCGATCCTCAGATCCGTCACCCTGGGGTCATACTTCCACGGCATCGCCTCCGGCCCGGGCCCACATCTCTCCGAGGGATCCTTCGCAGGCATCAATGGCATCAGCGCGGTCTCATCGGATGATCTCGCGCACGCGTACGCGGCCCTCAGAACCGTCACCCTCCTCACTCCAACCGATTACACACTCGTTACGCGGCTCGCCGATGCGATCTTCAACGGCGAGAGTCTCGGACTCACCGAACACCAGCGCACGGGCTTCTTCCAGACCCCCGATCTCGCGATCTCGACAATCGCCTCATCGCTTCACCTGTCGGGCACCGCTCATGTCACGTTGACCGCGTCGACCGGAAAGATCCCGATCACGCTCCACTACACCGGACCGGTCCTGCCGGTTCATGTCGATCTGCGCATCAGCAGCTCGAAGATCGACTTCCCCAAATCGGAGGCCCGTCAGAGCCTCGCCCTCTCCTCGCGCGACACGAACAAGGTGCTCACCGTCAGCACGCGAACCTCCGGGCTCTACACCTTCGACCTTGAACTCGTAGTCCCGCACGAGCAGACGGTGCTCTTTGGACCGGTGACCTTCACGATCACCTCGACCGCCGCGTCCGGCGTCGCGATCGCGCTCAGCGCCGGCGCACTCGGTGTCCTCTTCCTGTGGTGGTCTCGCTCAATCCTGCGCCACCGTCGTGAGAAAATCTCCAAAGGTGCAGCTCAAACAGGAGAGACCGGGCCAGCAGCGACATGACACCTCCGACGTCAGGCGAGGGAGCGGGAGCACTCACGGTCGAGCGCTCACGGCAACGCCAGCTCGGTCGCGCGACAGCCCTGTCGGCAGGTGGAACCATCGTGTCGCGCGCCTCCGGGCTGCTGAG
>DAIDIA010000241.1 GCA_027459565.1 Acidimicrobiaceae bacterium
ATCTCGACCGAGAGCTCGCGGGCCGCGAAAACGCGTAGCGCGAATCCCTGTCTCCGCGCGCGACATCACCGCGCGACAACCGGTTGAATCTCCTGTTCGGGACACCCGTCGTGTCCTCCTTGACACCGAGAATCTTCGGAAGGGTTGGGCCGACGACGCCGGTCTGAGATGCGGTTTCAGCGGATTCCGATGGCAAGATCGGAGCCATAACAACTTTCACAGCAACCCTTCAGGGCCATCACAGAGTGGCCAGCCAGAATCTTTGCTGAACGACCGACCCAAAACGGGAATAACCCGGACGGGGGTGACGTTGAACTAAGTGATTCTCGCAGCTGGGATCTCTGGCAGCCGCACCAAGGTGGGGCAGCCTCCAGCAGGAGCGTCACGATATTTAGGGAAGGGGCACACGCCGTGGCGGTTGCACAGTTGGACGATATTGATTATTCAGGTCCAGGACCTGACGTGATGCGCCTGTTTCTCGACGACCTTGGCAAGCATCCGCTGTTGAACGCCGACGAGCAGGTTGCCTTGGCCAAGCGTGTTGAACTCGGCGACGAGAGCGCCCGCAAGGAGATGATTGCAGCGAATCTCCGGCTCGTCGTGCACTGGGCGAGGCGCTATCAGGGTCGCGGGGTCGATCTCTCGGATCTCATCCAGGAGGGGACCTTCGGACTCATGCGCGCGGTCGAGAAGTTCGAGTGGCAGCGCGGCTACAAGTTCTCAACCTATGCGACTTGGTGGATCCGTCAATCGCTCCAGCGTGCCGTGCAGTCAAAGGGTCGGACGATCCGTCTGCCCGAGGATGCCCTCGCCGCGGAGAGTGCCGCGGAACGCGAGGGCGAGCACGCCGAGTACCACCTGCCACGCGTGGTGACGAGCCTCGACCAGTTCGCCGGTTCGGATTCGACGACGACGATTGGTGACCTCGTGGCCGCCGATGACCTTCAACTCGACGAGGATGTTGCGAAGAAGGTCTCGATGGAGAAACTCGCCGATGTCCTCGCCCGTCTTGGAGACCTCGAACAACAGGTTGTCCGTCTCCGTTTTGGTCTCACCGGCGAAGCTCCGGCATCGCTTGAGAACACGGCGAAGCGACTCGGTATCGGCGTACGGAAGGTGCGAAGCGCTGAAAAGAGCGCGTTGCGGTTCCTGGCGCACCAGCCAGAGATCGACGCGATCGCCTGATTCAGCCGGGGGTCGACCCGTTCGACTCATCCACAACGTGCAGGAGTGCCAGACATTGCATGAGGTCGGCTGGGAGCGTTGACTCCCATTGCATGGACTCGTTCGTCACAGGATGGACGAGTCGCAGGAGTTCCGCATGAAGGAACGGTCGATCGAGTGCCAGCTCCCGCTTTCTTCCGCCATAGCGCACGTCGCCCGCGACCGGATGCCCGATCGCCGACAGGTGCACGCGAATCTGATGCGTCCTCCCGGTTTCGAGCTTGAGGTGGACGAGCGATAGCGCAATTGGCGCGTCGAAGCGTTCGAGCACCCGATAGTGCGTGCGAGCCTCCCGCCCGCTCGCATTGACCGTCATCTTCGTCGGAAAGCGGGTTGACCTTCCGATGGGCGCCTCGATCGTGCCCGCATCGTTGTCGAAGCTGCCGATCGCGAGGGCGCGGTATTCCCTACCCATCGACCGGTCGGCGAGCTGGGAGACAAGTGATCGAAACGACGCCGGCGTCCTCGCGACGACGAGCAGCCCCGAGGTCTCCTTGTCGAGTCGATGGACGATCCCTGGACGGTCTGCGTCGCCGGCACCCAACCGCGCTGCCTCGACGAGATCGGGAAATCGCTCGATCAGACCCGACGCGAGGGTGTCGTCGCGGTGTCCAGCACCGGGGTGGACGACGAGTCCTGCAGGTTTGTCGATGACGATAATGGATTCGTCCTCGTAGATGACTTCGAAATCGATTGCC
>DAIDIA010000242.1 GCA_027459565.1 Acidimicrobiaceae bacterium
CCTTGAAACCATTCCCGGTGCGATCATCGGCATCGATGTCAGTGGCCGAATTACGTTTGTGAATACTCAGGTTGAACAACTCTTCGGCTACACAAGAGATGAGTTGATCGGTGAGCCGGTGGAGATTCTCGTGCCTGAATCTCCCCGCGAATTCCATCAAGAGGATCGCGTGGAGTATTTCTTTGATCCGAAGCCACGGCCCAAGGGAGTCGCACACCTCGCAGGTCGACGTAAGGACGGGTCGCTTTTTCGTGCCGACATCAGCCTCAGTTTCTTTCAAAGCGAAGACGGTGTCATCGTGTCAGCCGCGGTGTGAGATGTGAGTGAACGCGTGCATGCGGATGCCGAGCGGGAGCAATACCGTGCCGGAGCGGACCGATGTCGGATTACCACTCGGCTGCATCAGGTGCTGCGCCTCGAGAGCCTGGGACTCCTCGCCGGAGGGGTTGCGCATGGTTTCAACAATCTCATCGGAGCAATCCGGAATTTTGCCGCGTTTATTTCGAATCACGCGAAAAGTTGACATTTCACTGGCCACTCCCAGTTCGAGACCCGTTTGCTAAACACTTGCTAAACAACCAGGAGATACGCAGTAGAAATGTTTGCGATGCTTGACAGTTACCTTTTGTGCTCACGCATCGCACGCATATCGCTGATTCGGGCGCCTTGGTGCAATGTTGCGAGGGTGCCTGATCGTTGTCGATCTGGCGCGTTCGCGGGACCGCATCTACATACCCGGCATCAGTCGAGGGACACCTCGAACACCCGTGGTAGTTAGTCCCAGATGCGCTGTCTGACAATCACACGAGTAATGCACCGACGTGGGATGCTTCAGCCGTGACCCCTGAAGAGAACAATGAGGCCCCCCACCCATTCTCGAGCTTTGTCCGGGCGAGAATCGCGTGGCACACGGACCAGAAGGTTCCAACCTTCGAAGAGCTGGGACTCGACGATGCGTGCCAAGCTGCATTCTCCTGGCAGAGCAATCGCAACAACGCCGAGTTTTTCGCCTTCTTCTGGCTTAACGAACACGGACGCGCATTCGTCCGCGAGATTCACGGTCTCCTCGGCAGTTCAGGCGAGCTGGTGTTGTCGAGCATCGAAGCCGCCGTCGAAATCGAAGTCACGCGGCGTGTCATGCAAACTGCGACAAGCGTTGACGACACGACAGAGCGAGTGAACCGAGCAGCTCAGTGGCGAGCCATTCGATTTTTTGCCGAGGCGCAAGCCAACAACCTGATGGTGTTCGGGCACGGCGTCGCGAACCTAGTTCTCAGGACATTGGCGCTGCAGCCGGAGTTTCAGCCGCAAAGCGTCAAGGGAATCGATCCGGACGTATTCCAAGCCGGCGCAGACGAACGAGGAGTATGGTGCTCCCTGACCGGCAACGCCGTGTCGGAGATGCGCCGGGGGGCACGGCAGACGCCAAGCGATTCGGGTCCATTGCTCGATTCCCTCGCAGTTCTGTGGACAATTCTTGAACCGCTGTGGTCTGTCCGCGGCATGCACTATCACCGTTGGCGAGGTGAAAGCCCCGGGGTGACCGGCGTCAACTTCGTGAATCCAAACGAGCGGGTAGAAGAGGACGGCGTCATCAGTCGCACACTCCGCTTGCAGACCGAGTACGTCGAGGGTGAGACGATCGTCAATGACCTCGCAAGCTCAACAGACAGCGCATTGAGGGGTGTCGGGGCCTGGATGCCTTCGTTTCTCGAAGTCTGGAGCGGGTTATTTGCTGAATGTAAGGAGCTAAACGAGCACGCTGCACAACGTGCGGTGCGGGATGACGTCTGACGTACCTCCGCTCCGTGGATCACGAACCTTCGTTTTCGCGGAAGACAGCCACCAGCGCTTTTTCGCTCGCCGGTGCAAATAACCTCGGTCCTACGAATCTAAACCAGTGGCCGACAGCCGAGGCCGCAGCGATAGTTAAAGCGCTAAATGCGGCGCCTGCATTCATCACACTTGGCGTTGGCGGATCCGGCCAGTTCACCCCGGACTCGTGCGAGTTCTCGTCGGTCGGCTATTACTCAAACGTGGAGCTCCTCATGACAAGCCTCGCCACATCCCCAGCGTGCTGACAGTCAGTTCAGCGCGATGTCTTGGGACAGGGCAGATCGTTAGCCGTAACGGCGTACTGCTGAAGCAACACTGATGCTTTCATCATGAGGCAGAGTCTTAACTTCCTCAAGGCGCTGAAGGGTTTGTTTTGCCCGCTCGACGCCATCTTTGTGTGCGCCAAAAGACTCCATGAGGTCAATAATTTCGTAAATTATGTCGGTGGAGAAGTCGCTGGTGATTCGCATTTTCAGCGAAGGGGCAACATCTATCAACATATCGAGGCGTCTCAATTCGGGGATCAAGTAACCGTCTCTTACCCCAAGGCTTGCGTCGAATGTCGAGCCGAGCATTGCCATATATGAAGTACCCCACATTTTGGAGACAAAACCTTCAAGACGGTCTGACCAATCTTGCACTTCATTCAACGTGGAGTCATTTTTCTTGCTCAAGTCTCCCCCTTGACGCCTTGCAAGCACAAGAACGACCACTGCTAATTGCGAAAGATCCTCCGCCATTTCACCTATGAGACGGTTTAGTCGATGAATTTTTTTGTAGGGCAACCAAAGCCATTTAACATCCGAAATCGCGCCCGCGAATACATATACACCCGTAAAAATAAGGAAAAGTGCTGCATAAACAACTGGTTGATTGAGTGACAAATGTTGCCCAGGGTCGGCAGCTTCAACCGTGCTGATCAGTTCCAACCCAACAACGATGCCGCCTACAAACATCGTTGCACCTGTAGTTGCCCACACATTGTGATGGGTCGTCTCTGGGAGAGTGGCCCGAAATGGCCATCGCTCTGGCATGATCGAAGTCTAGGAGCGACATGATGCTCCAATGGGTTTGTCATCGCACACATTGCCGAAAGTTCACACTCGAGTTCAAAGTCGAGGCATTAGAGAATCGGCGTTGATCATGTTTGCGGCGCTGAGTCATTCGTCGCGTAAGTGTTTCGAAAACTGGTTAGAGCGTGCTTAGTTTGTCAAGCCGCAGCCCTATAACGCCCCTATAAATAAGCAATTATCGCCAATTACGATCGATCACGGTCGATTAAGCAGCCGCAGATCAGCGGGCATATTCGATCATCTGTAATCACAAGGGATGACATGAAGTCTCATTAGCAGTGAGCCCGATTCGGCCGCTCTCGCACCTCTCCACGGCCGCCGCAACTTACAGGTACGGCGACCATCTGCCTCCCCCAGCGAGCCGGGCGAGCAGTTCAAGCGTAGTGGATATCGTGTCTCGCCCTTGGCGTCGATCGGCGCGCAATCCTCGGCTGGGATCGCCGCCCATCGCGCGCGAGGTGTGGGGAGCTGCAGTTATCGGAGGATTCGTCTTGCAACCGAGCACAGTCGCCCGTTTTTGTCCGTGCCGATGCGTCAATCGAGTCGCTCCGCACGGAATGGCTGGTCTCGGACTGCTGGTTGCGGAGGGAGCGACGGGCGCGACTTGTGCGACGGCATCGGCGCGCGCCTGAAAGGTGCACCGAATGCAGTTGTCCGACCCGGACACGGGCGTGCCGAGGTCCGTGGTCTCGGTGGTCCAGAATCGGAGGTGCCGGTACGCGTGCTGAGGCTCTGGCCGCGCCGCGCGGTGTTTTCGTCGCGGGGGAGGTGTTTACTTGTAGTTAAGTGGTTGTTTACCTTTAAGTCATTTATAATTCACTCTAAGTCCATCTTGAGGTGAGATCCGAGCGGAAAGCTGGTGGTTCGCTTGCACGTCCAAGGTCTGACGGCGATGGTTCTCGAGGAGCCAACCGGGCAGGGTTGGCCGCAGGTGGTCTCGCTCCTGATCGCGCTCGTGCTCTCCTCGCTCATTGGTCTTGAACGCGACCTCGGACAGAAGAGCGCCGGCCTGCGAACCCACGCCCTTGTCGGAGTCGGCGCCGCCCTTTTCATGTTGGTGAGCAAATACGGCTTCACGAATGTGCTCGTCAAGGGGTCGGTCATCCTCGATCCGTCACGCGTGGCGGCGCAGATCGTCACCGGTATCGGATTCATCGGCGGAGGTCTCATCTTCGTCCGCCGCGATGCCGTCCAGGGCCTCACGACCGCAGCAGCCGTTTGGGTTACCGCGGCAATCGGGGCCGCATGCGGAGCGGGCCTACCGATTCTCGCGACGGTTGCAACGGTGGGGCATTTTCTCGTCGCGCGCGGATACCCGCGGGTGACGCGGCGTTTCGGGCTCACTCGGTTTGCGACCTCGACGATCCATGTCCGGTATGTCGATGGCAAGGGGTTGTTGCGCACCATCCTCGCTTCGACGACGACAAGTGGCTATTCGGTGACCTCGATCGTCACGCGGGCGGTCCGGGAGTCGACGGATTCGGGTTACGACTCGGTCCATGATGCGCTCCTGGGGCGCGAACCGTTCAACACGGTCGATGTGGAGATTCAGATCCAGGGGTCTCCGGTCGTCAACAATCTTGCCTCGGCGCTGTCCGAGATCGACGGCGTGGTGTCGGTGACCGCGGGCCGGCCACATGATTTCGATGAATAGGGGACCGGTCGCGCCCCCGGATCCGATCCGGACCCCGACTAGCTGTTCGTCGGAAAGTTGAGCGTCTGGGTGTGCGAGATGCCGGTCCAACGGGCGGTCACTGCCTTCGCACGGGTGTAGAAGCGGACTCCGTCGGGGCCGTAGATGTGGAGGTCTCCGAACAGGGACTGGTTCCATCCACCAAAGGAGTAGTACGAGACCGGAACGGGTATCGGCAGGTTGATTCCGATCATTCCCGCCTCTGCCTCGGTCTGGAAGCGTCGCGCCGTCGCACCGTCATTCGTGAAGATCGCCGCTCCGTTCCCATAGGGGTTGGACTTGATGAGTGCCAGTGCCTCATCGAGGTCGGCGACGCGCAGCATCGACAGCACGGGTCCGAAGATCTCGTTGCGGTAGATCTCCATCTGTGGCATCACGTTGTCAAAGAGTGAGGGCCCGAGCCAGTAGCCGCCGGGATCGCCGTCGATCTGGTGCAACCGGCCATCGATCGCGAGCACCGCTCCCTCTTTCACCCCGCTGTCAAGGTAGGAGGCGACGCGGTCTCGGTGCTCGCGCGTGATGAGTGGCCCCATGTCGGCCGCTGGGTCGGTTGCCGGCGCGACCTTGAGGTTGGCGACGCGCTCGCGGATCTTCTCGACGATGAGGTCTCCCGCGGCGCCGACTGCGACGAGCACCGAAATCGCCATGCACCGCTCGCCCGCCGAGCCGTATCCGGCATTGACTGCGGCATCGGCGACGATGTCCATGTCGGCATCGGGCATCACGATCATGTGGTTCTTCGCCCCGCCGAGCGCCTGCACGCGCTTGCCCGCCCTGGCGGAGCGTTCGTAGATCGCGTGGGCGACCGCGGTCGATCCGACGAAACTGACTGCCGCGATACCCGGATGATCGAGGATCGCCTCCACCGCCATCTGATCGCCGTGGATGACGTTGAACACGCCATCGGGAAGCCCGGCCTCCTTGAGCAGTCCGGCGAGAAAGACGGCGGTCGACGGGTCCTTTTCGGACGGCTTGAGGATGAAGGTGTTTCCGCATGCGATCGCGACCGGGAACATCCACATCGGCACCATCGCCGGAAAATTGAACGGTGTGATCCCTGCGACGACACCGAGCGGCTGACGGATGGAGTATGAGTCAATTCCGGTGGAGACGTTCTCGGAGAACTCGCCCTTGATGAGTTGCCCGATGCCACAGGCGAACTCGACCACCTCTATTCCGCGACTCACCTCACCGAGCGCGTCGTTGAGGACCTTGCCGTGTTCCGCGCTCACCCGCTGCGCCACCTCGGCGCGCCGGGCGCTCAGCAGCTCGCGGAAACGGAACATGATCTCGGTGCGCCTCGAGATCGAGGTTGTACCCCAGGTCGCAAAGGCGGACGCGGCTGCCTGGACCGCGAGATCGACCTCCACGGCCGTCGCGAAATCGACCGTTGCCGAGATCTCGCCCGTCGCGGGGTTGTAGACCGTGCCGTGGCGCTCGGCGGTTCCCTTCCACTGCGTGTTATTGATGATGTGCGTCACATGGTCCACGAAGATCACCGCCTGTCAGTAGAACCCCTTCTCGTAAACCCGAGGTCAACGGAGTCGTGGTGCTCGTTCCCAAGACCTCGCCTCCGATCCAGACGCTAACAGGAGATCCGCTTTGCCCCCTCGACGCGACGCGTGACCGAGATTGGGGGCGATCCGCGTCGGACCGCTAGATGGAGACGCGAGGCGCGTGCGCGGCCATCTGGCGAAGACCGATCCGGAGCGCGTCCGTGAACTCCGCGTTGTTCAAAGAGCCAGAGGACCACGCGCGCAAGACCGAGGGATCGCACAGGTCATGCGCGACGACTCCGCGACAGGCTGGTCTACTCACCTCGAGTGCGGGCTCCGCGCGGTGCAACGGGCTGTTTTGCTTGGCGCGTATGAAATAGCCGCGACATGAGGGGTCTCGCTCAAAGATGAGCTCCGCGATACGCGACCATCCGTGTGGGTCCGCCACCTCCGGCAGCATCCAATACTCCGGCTGGACCCCGGCCCGGTAGCCCTCGATGATGTGGCGCTCGAGCTCGAGAGCGGTGAGGTCGGTACCGCCTTCGGGGAGGAGCTCGACGAGGATCTCGCGCTCCATGAGGCGACAGGTCCGCGCACAGAGTGTGATTCGATGCCACCGGTCTTCGCACTCGACCGGGGATCGATCGGCATCGACCGCAAAGCCCGCTGCGGGGACGATGTCGCCATTCCAACTCCGGAGCTCCACGCCGATCTCGGTCTCGCCGCGGCCGTCGCGTTGTCCGCGCTCGGCGTCGAGAGAGCGCGCAACGAAGATCGCGTGGTGTGTCGCAGCCTCGAGAATCTCGCGATCGACCACTGCGTCGGCGAGGATGCCTATGGCGTGTTCGCCATCGGAGATATGGAAGATCGCGCTGCCAAGCAGTCGCGCCAGCTCGTTGACGCGGTCCGGTGAGCCTCCTTGGGGCCCCAAGAGCTCCCGGAGGTCATGGTCCCGGAGGCTCACGAGCAATCTCCACGGAACCGTCGGTCGTCGTGATCCCACGCGGTGGAGCCGCTCGATCGTTTGGTCATCATCTGGTCGCGCGATTCCTCCAAGAGCCATGAAGCGCTCCTGCTCATCGGCGAATGGCATCGCCGGCGTGCAGCCGTTGCGGGTGACAACTATCGCCCCGCTTGCGTTGCCCGAGAGCACGCACTCGCGCAGGGGGCGGTTCCGCAGCCATCGGCTCAGAAATCCGCTCAGGAACGCGTCCCCCGCACCGGTGTTGTTCAACACCTCGACGACGTAGCCCGGTGCTCCGACTCCGTCGTCGAGATCCGCCGGGATCGGTCCCTCGTAGACGCTCGCACCCTTCGCGCCCCTCTTCAAGACGATCGCGGCATCGGTGAGGCTCCGGATCTCACGGAGCGCGGTGTCGATGTCACTCGATGCGCCGGCAACCGCGATCTCCTCCTCGGTCCCTACAACGAGGTCACACAGTGGAAGGATCCTCTGGTAGACCGCGCTCACGCGCGCGTCGCTCGTCTGCATGTCATTGCCCTCTCCGACCGGCACCAGCCCCCAGAGGACCGGTCGGTAGTCGACGTCAAGCACGACGCGACCGCCGCGTCGATGGATGGATTCGGCAACCGCGTGACTTACTGCAAAGAGTGATTCGTTGACGAGGTAGCTTCCCGTCAGCAACACGGCGCTGGAACGATCGACGACGTTCCAGTCCAGCTTGTCTTGTTCAAAAGACAGATCCGCGCTGTCGCGGTAGAAGAAGATCCTTGGAAAGCTCTCGCGTTTGTAGAGCGCAAGTGTCACGACTCCGGTCGGATGCAGAGGGTCGCGCTGTACGAGTTCGGCGTTCACGCCCTCCATCGAGAGGGTGTCAAGAACGAACTTGCCCAGTCCCTCATCACCGACTCGCGAGCACATCGCGGTTGATAGTCCGAGTCTGGCGACACCGACGCAGACGTTCGCGGCGCTGCCCCCGACGTACTTTGCAAATGTCTGGACCCTCTCGAGCGGCGTTCCGTCTTGTTCGCCGTAGAGATCGACGCCGAGGCGCCCGAGGCACAGGAGGTCGAAGTGTTCTCCGTCGGCGTTCATTGCATGTACCTCCAAATGTCGTCGGCGAGAGGCCGGTGGCTCCGCGCCTCATTCACGCAGGTGATCACCGACGCATTTTGTATTCGGAGATCCTCGCGTCGCTGCGACCGCAGCCGCTGGTCGTGAGGCGGAACCGAACCACGACGGAGATGACATGATGCAGTCGGGCACAGCACGAGCCTAGTTTCAAGAGATCCGTGCCAAGGGCCTTTCGCGGTCCGTCCCCGCGTGGTCTGAGCGCGTTGGTCCATCGAACCCGTAAATTTCATTGTCGTTGCGTCATGCGCGCCCTCAACCAATCGCGCTGCAGACCCCAATGCTCGATCTTCGTTGTGGGGTCTCCTGGTTCTGTGGCAGCACGTGATCGGGAATGTGGACGAAGTAGGGTTACCTCAAGGCTGCCGGTGGCGGTCGGTGTCATCGATACACAGACGGATAGTGTTGTCGAGCGGCCATGAACGCGCGTAGGGCCGTGCCAGTGCCGAGGCAATCGGGTGACGAGAAGGGATCGGGACGTGGGCGCTATCGACCTCTCAGAACTTCAAGAGATACGGGCCCGGCATCCCGAGGCGATCATCGAGGCCGCGATGCGACGCACCCGTCGGGAGTTGTTGGGCGCGTCGGGTCGAATCATGATCATCGCGGCTGACCACCCCTCACGGGGAGCGCTCGGAGCCGGCGGACGGCCGTTTGCGATGGCCGATCGCAGGGACCTCCTCACGCGTTTGATGGTGGCGCTGTCGCGCCCGGGTGTCGATGGATTACTCGCGTCGCCCGACATCATCGAAGACCTCCTCCTCCTCGGCGCGCTCGACGACAAGGTCGTGCTCGGATCGATGAACCGGGGAGGACTGCAGGGTGCAGAGTTCGAGTTCGACGATCGATTCACCGCCTACGACGCGGCCGCGATTGCCTCCGCGCGCCTTGACGGCGGGAAGATGCTCTGTCGGATCAACTACGAGGATCCTCGGACCGTCGCGACGCTGGAGTCGTGTGCGCGCGCGGTGAACGAACTTGCCGCGCACCGGCTCCTCGCGCTGATCGAACCGTTTGTCTCGCGTCTCGAGGATGGGCGGGCCAAGAACGATCTGTCGACAGAGGCGGTCATCACCTCCGTCGCGGTCGCCGCGGGACTGGGCTCCACGAGCGCGTACACCTGGCTGAAACTCCCGGTGATCGACGAGATGGAGAGGGTGATGGCGGCGACGACGCTCCCCGCGGTGCTTCTTGGCGGAGATCCCCACGAGGCGCCTGACGTCACCTACGCGCAGTGGGAGCGCGCGCTCGGACAACGGGGGGTGCGCGGGCTCGTCGTTGGACGCGCGCTGCTCTATCCGCCCGACGATGACGTCGCCGCCGCCGTCGATATCGCCGCGCGTCTCGTGCGCGCGGGCGCGAAGACCGAGACGAGCCTGCCATGAGTCCCCGAACACTCCTCCACCCGCGTGGCACGCTCGCGTCGGGACCGTGGGAGCTCGAGCTCGATGCTCGAAGGGCCGAGTGGTCATTCGCCTCGCTTCGTGTCCTTGTGCTCGAGGCGGGCGCAAGCCAGGAGTTCGAGACCGAGGGAGACGAGATGCTCGTTCTCCCGCTCTCTGGATCGTGCGTCGTCCACTGCGATGGCGATGACATATCGCTCGATGGACGCCCCGACGTCTTTGCCGGTCCGAGCGACTTCGCCTACGTGCCGCGGGCGCGCACGGTACGCGTGACGAGTTCCACCGGAGGGCGTTTCGCTCTTCCTGGCGCGCGTACCGAGGAGGTTCTCCCGTTCCGGTACGGACCGGTCGAGAACGTCGCGGTCGAGATGCGCGGCGCGGGGACGTGCTCTCGGCAGGTCAACAACTTCTGTACCCCGGAGACGTTCGAAGCTGCGCGACTCATCGCGTGTGAGGTACTGACGCCGGGCGGGAACTGGTCGTCGTATCCTCCGCACAAGCATGACGAGGATCGACCGAACGAATGCGCACTCGAGGAGATCTATTTCTACGAGGTGGCATCTGGTCCCACGGGCGACGGCATGGCGTATCAGCGGGTGTACGGGAATCCCGATCGGCCCATCGATCTGTGCGCCGAGGTACGGACCGGCGACACCGTCTTGATTCCGCACGGCTGGCATGGACCGTCGATGGCCACTCCGGGGTACGACCTCTACTACCTGAATGTCATGGCCGGAGCCAACGAGCGGGCCTGGCGCATCTGCGACGATCCGGCGCACTCGTGGGTCCGGGCGACCTGGGCCGATCAGGCGGTCGATCCCCGACTCCCGTTTGGCTCTGGCCGAGGGGGAGCGAGATCGTGAGTACCCGCCGACTCACCGTCGCGCAGGCAGTCGTTGCCTTCCTCGTCGCGCAACACAGCGAGCGCGACGGGACCGAACACCGGCTGATCGAGGGGTGCTTCGGGATCTTTGGACACGGGAACCTCGCGGGGCTCGGACAGGCGCTTCTCGAGGCCGAACTCTACGAGCCCGGGTCCCTGACCTATCACCAGGCCCGGAACGAGCAGGCCATGGTCCATGCGGCGACGGCATTCGCGAAGATGCGGAACCGTCTCTCGACACTGGCGTGCACCTCCTCGATCGGACCGGGTGCGACGAACATGGTGACCGGCGCAGCTCTTGCGACGATCAATCGGCTCCCGGTGCTCTTGCTTCCGGGGGACACGTTCGCGACGCGAGTTGCAGACCCGGTGCTCCAGCAGCTCGAGCGTTTTGGCGCGCGCGATGTCTCGGTCAACGACGCATTCCGTCCCGTTTCGAGGTTCTTCGACCGGGTCATGCGGCCCGAGCAGCTCTTTGACGCGCTGCTCGGCGCGATGCGCGTCCTCACCGACCCGAGCGAGACCGGAGCGGTGACGGTCTGTCTTCCCCAGGATGTCCAGGCCGAGGCCTATGACTGGCCGGTCGAGTTCTTTGATCGGCGTGTCTGGCACGTCGCTCGCCCGGCGCCCGATGCCGATGCGCTCGCCCGGGCGGTCACCCTCGTGCGCAGCGCGAAGAGGCCACTGATCGTTGCCGGAGGCGGGGTCATCTACTCCGAGGCAACCGACGTGCTTCGGATGCTCGCGGAGTCGACGGGAATACCGGTTGCCGAGACACAGGCCGGCAAGGGGAGCCTCTCCTATGACCATCCCCTGGCGGTCGGCGCGATCGGAGCAACGGGAGCGACGAGTGCCAATGCCCTGGCGCGAGAGGCCGATGTCGTGGTTGGCGTGGGCACCCGCTGGGGTGACTTCACGACCGCGTCACGATCGGTCTTTGGCGATCCGTCGGTGCGCTTTGTCAACATCAACGTCGCCAGTTTCGACGCAGCGAAGATGTCCGGAGTCGCGCTTGTGGGAGATGCTCGGGTGACGCTTGTAGCGTTGGCGAAGGGGCTCGAAGGCTGGTCGGTCGACGCGCAATACCGCGCCCGCGCCACTGAACTCGCCCGCGACTGGGACGAGATCGTCTCGCGCGCGTACGCGCTCGAGCACCAGCCACTCCCGGCCCAATCCGCGGTCATCGGCGCCGTCAACGAGTTCTGTGACCCGACCGATGTGGTGATCTGTGCGGCAGGTTCGATGCCCGGCGACCTCCACAAACTCTGGCGCACGCGCGATCCGAAGGGTTACCACGTCGAATACGGCTATTCGTGCATGGGTTACGAGATCGCGGGCGGCCTCGGAGCGAAGATGGCGATGCCCGAACGCGAGATCTACGTCATGGTCGGAGACGGCTCCTACCTCATGATGTCCCAGGAGCTGGTCACCTTGGTCCAGGAGCAGATCAAAGTGGTGGTCATCCTCGTGGAGAACCACGGATTCGCCTCGATCGGGAGTCTTTCAGAGACCGTGGGGGTGGACCGGTTCGGCACGTCGTATCGCGAGAGGAGCCCCGCTTCGGGTCGACTTGATGGGGTCTATCTCCCCGTCGATCTCGCGAAGAATGCCGAGAGTCTCGGCGCGCGGGTCCTCCGAGCGACGACGATCGAGGATCTTCGTGCCTGTCTGAGGTTGGCGAAGTCCGAGCGTGGTCCTGTGGTGATTCATATCGAGACGGATCCGCTGGTCGCAGCTCCCGACAGCGAATCGTGGTGGGATGTGCCTGTCGCCGAGGCATCTCGCCTGGAGGCGACGGTCCGCGCGCGCGCGGGCTACGTTGAGGGCAAGAAGGGTCAGCGAAGGTTCCTGTGACCATTGCATGACTGTTGATCGCAGCGGTGCGCGCGGTCGAGCGTCGCACGCAGTGCAACTCGCGTGCGCGATCCGCGAGCGGACGCGGGTGGCACGAGGCAATAATGTGAGATGTACGGGCGAAGACGAATCCTTCGAGATCGCCCATCGCGAGATCGCCCATCGCGAGATCGCGCAGCCGAAAGACCTAGGAGGACGGACATGACCACACCAGGCGCAGAGCCTCGATCATCGGGCGGCACGGGTGTTGCGTCGCACATACGCCTTGGAAGCGCACCCGACTCGTGGGGGGTATGGTTCGCCGACGACGCGGCGCAGATGCCGTGGGAGCAGTTCCTCGACGAGCTGGTCGAGGCGGGTTATCGCTGGATCGAACTCGGTCCGTACGGTTACCTTCCCAATGACCCGGAGCGGCTTCGCGACGAGGTGGGAAAACGGGGACTTCACGTCTCGGGCGCCGGCGTCGAGGGCGCGCTGCACAGCGAGGGGAACTTTGCACATGACGTCGAAGCGGCGCGCAAGGTCGCTGCGCTCCTTGAGGCAACGGGTGGCAAGTACCTCGTCTATCTCCCACGCATGTATCGCAACCTCGCCGGTGACTTTCTGGAGTCCGCAACACTCGATGCCGAGGACTGGAGGCGTCTCGTGACCCGAGTCGGCGAGGTCGGCAAGATCGTCCGCGACGAGTTCGGAATCTCGCTTGTCTTCCATCCCCACGCCGACAGCCACGTGTGTACCCAGGAGCAGGTCGAACGCTTCTTGAATGACACCGATCCGAACTCGGTGTCGCTCTGTCTTGACACCGGACATATCTCATACGGCGGGGGGGACAATCTCGCATTGATCCGCAAGTACCCGGACCGGATAGGCTACGTACACCTCAAGCAGGTCGACCCCAAGGTGCTCGACCGGGTGCGAGCCGAGGGACTCTCGTTTTCCGAGGCGGTCCGCCTCGACGTCGCCTGCGAACCTCCAAGCGGCATCCCAAAGATGGAGCCCCTGGTCGATGCTCTCGAGAGGCTGAATGTCGATCTGTTCGCGATCGTCGAACAGGACATGTACCCGTGCGATCCGAGTCGTCCGCTTCCCATCGCGACGCGCACGCGTCGGTACTACGGGAGTTGCGGGCTTGGATCGGGGTCGTTCGAGGGCCTATCCGCGCAATGACGATCCGAGTCGGAGTAATTGGAACGGGGAGCATCGGAACTGACCATGTGAAGCGACTCTCGTCGCAGGTGACCGGGTCGACCGTCTCTGCGCTGTACGACATCGATACCGAGCGTGTCTGTGAGATCGCATCCTCCGTTGGGGCGGTCGCCTTCGATGGCCCGCTTGGCGTCATCGACAGCCCACTGGTCGACGCGGTCGTGATCGCGACGCCAGGAGAGACGCACGCGGAACTCACCCTCGCCTGCATCGAGGCGGGAAAGCCCGTCTTCTGCGAGAAGCCGCTCGCCCCGACGACCGAGGAGTGCCTCGGCATCCTCGAGGCCGAGATCGCCTCGGGGCGTCGCCTTGTCCAGGTGGGTTTCATGCGTCGGTACGACCGCGCCTATCGAACGATGAAACAGGCGATTGACGACCGGTCCATCGGTGAGGTGCTGTTGATGCACTGCCTCCATCGCAATGTTTCCTCGCCACCGACATATACGAGTTCGATGCCCTTCACCGACTCCGTGATCCATGAAGTTGACACGAGCCGATGGCTCGTCGGTGAGGAGCTTGTCGCGGCAACGGTCGTCGGTGTGCGCAAGAGCGCTTATGCGCCCGAGCATCTTCTCGATCCACAGATTGTGCTCCTGGAGAGCGCGTCGGGCATCTTGGTCGATGTCGAGGTGTTTGTGAACTGCCAGTATGGCTATGACGTGCGATGCGAGGTCGTCGGTGAACTCGGGGTCGCCTCGCTTGACCCGCCGCGGTCCACCGCGACGCTGATGACACGCGTCGCCGCCGACGGAGTGCCTCCCGACTGGAAGGTGCGATTCGGGGAAGCGTATCTCGTTGAGCTCCAGGACTGGATCGACGGATTGGGCCAGAACGTGATCGCCGGCCCGAGCGCCTGGGATGGATACTGTGCAACGGCGGTCTCACAGTGTTGCGTGCGCTCGCTTGAATCGGGAGGGCGAGAGACCGTCGACCTCATTGAGATGCCAGCGTTCTATGCCTAGGCACATCGCTGCGGAGATCTCGGTCATGTGGCGATCCCACGTCGCAATCAGAGCGCTGTGACCGGTCGCGACGTCCTCGGATGACGAAGAGGTGACGCCAGGTGCGATCGACGAAGCGAAACAGCTCCTCTGGGAGTCGTCAAACGATGTCCGAGTGGCTCGTTTGTTGGCGATCTCCGAGGGCGCAGCATGACACGGCTCGATGACCAAGAGATCGCCTCGGCGATGCGCGCCGCCGAGGAGCTCGCCCGCTATGCAAGCGAACGGATCATCACACACCGTCCCGTGGCCAGCGAGATCTGGACCAAGGCAAACGAAGCCGACTGGGTTACCGCTGTCGATCTCGAGATCGAGCAACACGTTCGCCGCGAACTTGGACGGTGGTTTCCCCACCATGGCGTCGTCGGCGAGGAGTTCGGTGCGCTGAACCCGACGGATGCTAAGAGATGCCGCTGGTTCTGTGACCCGATCGATGGCACCACCAACTTCGTTCACGGGCTTCCGCTGGCGTCATTCAGCCTTGCGCTCGCAGACGAGGAGGGTCTCGCGATCGGCGTCGTGGTCGACCCCTACCGCGACGAGCTGTTCAGCGCCGTTCGTGGCGAGGGGGCCCGGTTGAATGGCTCACCGATCCAGTGCTCGGACGCACAGAGCCTCGTCGGTGGGATCGTGTTGAGCGAGCAGACCGGAGCGCGTTCGTGGGATGGGATGTTCGAGATGATCCGTTCGCTCGGGGATCGCCAGTGCGTCACGCACTTCCTCGGGTCATCCGCGTTGTCGCTCGCGAACTTTGGAGCTGGGAGGGCGTCGGCCGTGGTCCTTGGCGCGGCAAACCCCATTGATATTGCCGCCGGCCTCATCGTCGCCCGCGAGTCGGGAGGTGTCGCGAGGGGTGCACCGGGCCTCGATCCCGCACTTGTCGTTGACGGTTCGCTCCAACATGGCGCGCTGATCGTCGGGGCGCGAGGTTTGGTCGACGATCTTGCATCGATCCTCGCCTGATCGAGCCTGCGTTCTCGAACGTAGCGCGCGGGGTTCGCCTTCAGGTCCGTGGCCATAGGACAAAGATCGGATCGTGTGACGAGCGGTTTGCGCTGCTCACGTACGGCAACGGGTTTCGTTGGCATTGGTCGCCTGAGTATGCGGGAGATGCCTGTCTTCTCGCGAGATGAGCGCCCGTGCTATTGAACTCAGGTAGTGCTATACAGATATCAGGTGGTCACGTAATGGAACACGACTTGCAGGAGTTGATCGGCGAGGGATTGGCACAGAAGTGGCTTTCGCCGAGGACGCAGACGAAGCGCAACGATCGCGTCGTCAACTTGACGTGGCGTTTGAATACCTCAAGCGAAAGGAAGAGCGATGAAAGCTAGGAGGCGTTTACTGAGCACTGGTGCTGCCCTGAGCTGTGTCAGCATTGCGCTGAGTCTCGGGGTTGGTGCGAGTGCGTCGACGGTGGCTCAACGCCACAATTCCGTTGCCAAACCTGCGATAGCGAATCCGTATCCGTCGAGTCTTCGGGGAAGCTTTGCTTTCTACTCGGGCGGCGACACCAATGTTGCGAATCTGTGGCAGAACGTCCTGATTCCGGCATTCCACAATTCGTATCCGCACATCACCATCAACTATGTGCTGTCGGTGCACGGAACGAACGACGTGACGACGCTTGACCGGGTTGCGATCGCGGTGAAGGACAAGATCCCGAGTGGATATGCCCTGCT
>DAIDIA010000243.1 GCA_027459565.1 Acidimicrobiaceae bacterium
GTAGTTCGCGATCACGTCGATCATCGGCGCGTCGATCCCACGGAGCGAATCGATCGCTTCAACCGCCCCGACCGCGTGATCCACCCCCGCATGGCGCAGACGAACCGCGAGATCGAACCGCCGTTCGCCACACGCGATCACCCGTCTGGTGCGCAGCTGTTCGAAGGGCACATCGAACAGCCAGGAGGGGTCAAACCCATCAGCGATGCGCGCGTTGATCGCGATGAGCACCGCGACGTCATCATCTCGCGCGAGTTCGAGCAGGCTCGACCATCCGGCGGGATTCTTCGCGAGCAGGAGCCGAGCCTCGGATCGACCGATACGAACCCGGGCGAACCGGCCGGAGACCTCATGAACCCGCGACATCTTCTCGACAGCCTCCGCTGGCGCGATTCCAAAGCAACGCGCCGCTATCGCCGCGGCACCGAGGTTGGATCGATTGAAGGCACCAGGCAGTTGCGTGTCAAGTCGCACGCGACTGCCATCTTCCAAGACGAGTTCGTCTCCGCGGACCTCGGGGATGCGCGCGGGCCTCGCGAACCCGCAGGTGCAAGACCAACGGTCTTTGTCATAGACGATGCGTCCGTCGCAGTTCGGACAGTGGTACGCATCGAGGCGCCATGGGTTTCCCATGCCGACCCAGTAGACGCGCGCCGCAGAGCTCGCTGCGTAGACGACAAGGGGGTCATCGGCGTTGGCGACGACCGCACCGCTGCTGTGGCCGAGCGCCTCGCGCCAGCGGTTGGCGATCATGCGGACCTCGCCGACCCGATCGAGTTGGTCGCGCGAGAGGTTCAAGAGGACAACGACAGCCGGATCGAGTTCGGCGATGATCTGGGGGAGGTAGCCCTCGTCGACCTCGAGCACCGCTCTCGAGAAACGCGTGCGCCTACCAAGGGCCGTGACAATGCCGGCGTGCATGTTCGAACCGGCCGGCGAGGTTGCAACCTCGTCCGTGCCCCCAAGGGCCTCGACAAGGAGCCGGGTGGTTGTCGTCTTTCCATTGGTTCCGCTGACCACTGCGATCTCGAGACCCCTTGCGAGCGCACCGATCAGTCCTGGAGAGATCACCAATGCGACGCGACCACCGATGATCGAGCCTGCCCCGCGGCCGGTGCTTCTCGACAGCCAAGCCACAAGGCGCATGGAAACGAGCGCGACGCGTGCGCGGAGGGTGATGCGCGCACCTGCCCCTGTCGCTTTGTCGCCCACCGGCATCTGTGACGACAAAGGACCTCCCGATTCACCTGCGAGCGCGTCTTGGCCGCCTCGCCTGATCGTACTGGGATGATTTTGTCCCGACACGTCGTGCCGGAGGATCGGCGTGTCATGGACCCGTCAATGGTGATGGGTCCCGAGGTTGACGAGAATTGGAACTATCCTGCTTGGGCGTTCTCGGTTGCGGGACCGAAGAAGACTTTGGAGGGAAAGTGTCTTCAGATCCAGACAGGCTTGAAGAGGTGACTCCGATCGAAGCCGATGAACTGTTGCGCAAGGGCTGCTACCTTCTCGATGTCCGCGAGGTCGACGAGTGGCAGGCAGGGCACGCCCCTGTCGCCCATCACATCGCCCTCGGGGAGCTAGAGCATCGCTACCACGAGATCCCCACGGAGGCCGTGGTCGTCTGCGTCTGTCGCGGTGGCGGCCGTTCAGCTCGCGCCGCAGAGGCGCTTGCCGGGGTCGGATACAAGACGGTGAACCTCGCGGGCGGAATGCGGGCATGGGCAGCCGCGGAGCTCGCGATGGTCTCCGAGACCGGCGCCGAGGCCGCGGTCATCTGACCGGGGGAGCGCCCGCTGGGTGGCGCGAAAACGCGTGCTCATCGGTCAATGCGGGGCCACCGGGAAAAGTAGTTTGCTAGTCGAAATATGTGACAAACAAACAAATCTCTGGCACCGTCGCCCGAACCGCAGCGCGCCTCGGGCGCCAGGTGGATGCCGCGCTCGCAACGGTCGACCTCTCCTCGGCGCAGTATCGCATGCTGTTCCAGCTCGCCGACGGGGCCGAGGCATCGACGATGCTCGCGCGGAAGCTCGAGGTCAGCGCACCGAGCGTGACCGCAGTCGTGGATGGGCTCGTCAACCGCGGGCTGATCCTTCGGACGCACTCCGAGCTTGACCGTCGAAGAGTCTCCCTGGAGCTCACCGATGAAGGTCGCGCCATCCTTGGTGCCGCCGATGAGTCTGTCACCGAACGGCTCATGCACGTCGCTGGATTTGTCGACGAGGAACAGGCGCACAAGCTGATTGACGATCTCTCGCTGTGGGCCACCGCTCTTGACACGCGCCGCGCCGCGCGTCTCGCTCAACGGGCGCGCAAAGAGGCACAAGGTTCATGAATCCAGGGCAACTTCTGAGAGGACCGGATAATCAGGAGTTCTTCGAAGCGCTTTCGCACCGTGATTTCGAGCCGATAGCGGAGACCTCGCTGTATCAGGCGCCGCGCGCGACGATAGATCCCGACAAATCGAAATCCTGGATGATGCGCTCATGGCCGATCGTGCGTTCGCACCGCACGATGTGGGTCGGTTCGATGGTGATGTCGTTCATCGCGCTCTTGACGCAGGTGCAGATCCCGAAGATCCTCGGTCAGGCGATCAACAAGCTGCACCTATCGGGTCCTGTCGCGAGCGCCAATCTCGGAATCCTCTCGCACCTTGCGGTCCTCCTCGTCGTCCTCATTGTCGTGCGGGAGATCTCGAACTACTCCGGACGTCGGATGCTGTTGACCACTGCATATGAGTTCGAGTACGACCTGCGAAACAACGTCTACGAGCACTACATGGGGCTCTCCTTCCCCTTCTACGATTCGGTGCAGATCGGGCAGCTGATCTCGCGAGCGAATTCCGATGTCCGCTCCGTGCAGCAGTACCTCGTCATGGCACCGACCGTCTTCGTGCAGTGCGCCGTGGTCCTGATCGCCTTCGCGGAGATGTTCATGATCAACGTTCCGCTGACCCTTGTGACGATGCTCTCGCTCCCGATCACGCTCGCGGTCGGTGTGATCATGCGAAAGAAGATCTTTCCCGTGTCATGGGTTATCCAGGCGCGCTTGGCCGAGGTCGCAACGATCGTCGAGGAGAACATCAGCGGGGTCCGTGTCGTCAAGTCGTTCGCGGCCGAACAGCCGGAGCTCTCCGCGCTGGCAGGGACCGCGGACCGCCTGCGATGGGCCTACATCAAGGATGCGGACATCCGCGGCACGTGGGCGCCGACACTTGAGAACCTGCCCCGCGTCGGCCTGGCGATCATCTTGTTGTACGGAGGAATCCTTGTCATCCATGGGCATATGGGGGTTGGGACCCTGTTCACCTTCCAGGCCTACATGCTCTTGTTCCAACCGCCGTTCCGCCAGCTTGGAATGATCATCATGAACGGTCAGCGCGCCGCTGCCTCGGCGAAGCGGATCTACGAGGTGCTTGACCATCAACCCGAGATCGTCGACCGAGAGGGCGCGCGCGATCTGGTGAACTGCCGCGGCGATGTCAACTTCCGCGACGTGAGTTTCCACTACGCGGACGGTACGTCGGTGCTCCGTCACTTTGATCTCGCGGTGTCGCCCGGGGAGACCGTTGCGCTGGTCGGGCGTACCGGGTCTGGCAAGTCCACGGTCGCACGTCTCCTGAACCGGTCCTATGAGGTGTCCGATGGCCAAATCACCATTGACGGCACCGATATCCGCGATTTCACGATCGCCAGCCTTCGCGCAAATGTCGGAATCGTTCTCGATGAACCGTTCCTCTTCTCTGTCTCCATACGCGACAACATCGCGTATGGCC
>DAIDIA010000244.1 GCA_027459565.1 Acidimicrobiaceae bacterium
GCAACCCCGGAACACCGGGTGATCCGCTAGGCGACCAACGGGAGCGGAGACGAAAGGGCCACCTCGCGGCGACCTGCGCTGGCAGCGCGCTCGGTGCGAGATCTGGCGGGGCTCGCGCCAGAGCGTCCGACGCGGGGCGGCGTACCGATGCCTCGGCGGCGGGCGATAGGGGAGAAATGCCCTATCGCCGGGTCCTTTGTGCGCGCATAATGGCGATATGAACATTGGCGAGAAGATGCGAAGGGCCCCGGTGCGATCCGGTTCTCCCAAGACCCGGGGAGTCCTCGCGGGGGTCTGCGTGCTGGCCCTTGCGGGCATGCTCAGCTCCTGTGGAGGTTCGAGCACGCCGAGCACGACGACGACGCTCTCTCCCTCCCA
Organism: Acidimicrobiaceae bacterium; assembly: GCA_027459565.1. Lineage (GTDB taxonomy): Bacteria > Actinomycetota > Acidimicrobiia > Acidimicrobiales > Bog-793 > CAIVND01. The sequence continues at coordinate 379 of DAIDIA010000244.1, forward strand.
GGTTGCGACGGCGCAGATCCGCGCGAACTGGATCGCCTTCTTTGCGGGAACCACGGCGGCCAAGACCAAGATCGGCCTGCTTGAGAACGGGAGCGAGTTCGCCTCGGTCATCAACGGACAGGCATCTTCGGCGATGGCGCGAAGCGTCTCATCGAAGGTGACGAGCGTCACGAACATCACGGCGACCTCGGCGACGGTGCGTTATGACGTCTTCCTCGGGAAGACGAAGGCACTCGCGGGATCGGTGGGTTCAGCGGTCAAAGTGGGCGGCGTCTGGAAGGTGAGCGTCCGAAGCTTCTGCGTACTGCTCGGCCTCGAGGGCGTCAAGATGCCCATCTGCCCGAGCTCCTGATCTCCACGGTCGGCTTGCATCGATGAGGTTCACTGCCGGGTCACTCCGTGGCCAGCTCCTGGTCGGCGCTTTGTAACAGACCCCCAGTCAGAGGTTTCGCGCGCGAGTGCATTTGCGAGTCGAGATGTCTCATCGCCGCCGTGTCGGCGCGTCAGAAGGGCGACAGCGGCGTCGTTCGACAGAGCTCGCGCATTGCGGCGGTGAGTTCAGGCTCTCGATGATCGAAGAGTCTCGACAGTCCCTCGCGACGCCCGGAGCCATTAGGCTCTCGGGGCGATGATGCACCTTCTGGCGATGATGCACCTTCTGGCGATGATGCACCTTCTGGCCACGGACCCGAACGCGCATCTTGGAGGTCTGCTCAGCTTCCACCGGGTGTGGGGCTACCTCGTGATCACCGGCAACGGACTCGCCGGTCTCTGGGCGCTCGTTGCCAACTACCGCGTGCAGCTGCGCACGCGAGCGCTCTGGTGGTTCACCTTCCTCGTCGAGGCTGCGATCTTCGTCCAGGTGGCCTCGGGCCTTGGTCTCGTGGCGGGTGAGCACGCCAAGCCTCTTGCCTTCCATCCGTTCTACGGGTTCTTCGCCGTCGTGCTCGTCGGGTTCCTCTTCGCCTACCGTCGCCAGCTGTTTGCGCGTCGCTTCCTGCTCTACGGATACGGCGGGCTCTTCCTGATGGGAGTCGGAATACGGGCCCTCCTCACCGCACACGCCTGACGAGGCTGAATGAAGGGGTTTCTCGGAGTCAATGCGCGGCCGCCAAAGCGATCGGGACGCAATTTGTCGCGCACAAATAGGTTGATTCAAACTGGCAATTTTCTTCTTGACCTACTCCTTGGTGTGTAGTGAGTCGCCTGCTGACAGTCGAGTGACGCAGCGCAAGACATCATCGCGAACCGCTTGGGACTCCTCGCCGTTCTTGTGGTCCACCGTTGCAGCGAGAATCTTGTCTGTCGCGTCCTCGATGACATCAATTGCCTGATTCCTGCTTAGACCCCACGATTGGGCTTCGAGGACGAGGTGGATTTTGGAGACGCGATTCAGAAGGTGTTCCCCTCCGACGAACAGCGCAAGTTGTCGCCCTGAAACAAACGAAACCGTGGGAGCAACGTCGTAGACAGGAGCAAAAGAAATCGTTCCCTCCTCGATCAGGAATCCGTGGTTCTTGCCGTGCGCGTCGGTATTACCCACAGCGACGTTCAGGACCATCGATTGCGCGAGATTCCTCAGCTGTTCATGGACGTTTCTTGCGTGGGCCCTTAGGAGGTTGGCAAGTTGACCGTAAGAAGGACCGCCGCTGTGTTCCTGATACCTCTTGCGGTCGCGGGCATCCAAGCCGAGCGCTTGGCAGGAATCCTCCTGATGCACACGCCGTATCTTGCCGTCGGCGACCTTTCGGTCAAATCTCTCGATGATGAGTACGTGTCGTCCCCGTATTGTCGTCAGTTCGACGCGCGCCGCGTCGATGCCCGACTCTTTCGCGAGTTGCATCGCGTAGTGCTCCGCGGGTGCGAGGCCGGGATGCTGCGCGGGTTCGGGTTTGAGAATGTGCGTGCTTATTGCGCCACCTCGCGGCCAGGCCCATCCATCTCCGAATCGACAGACCAGCAACTTGCTCTGGAGACCGCCGAGCGATATTCCTGAATCTTCTGTGGAACCGAGAGGGTGAGCCGGCAGATCTTCGATTGCCTGCGCAAGTTCGTTGGGTGAGATCGATTCTGGCGTCCCCGATTCAGGAGGCCGCGAGTCTTGAGGCAAGAATGACACCGCACCAGCACATTCACGTCCGATGGCCGCGATAAGGCCAAAGGTGTCGCCGCGCCGCACGTCGTGCATAGCCTCCAAGGTGGTCCGCGCCTCTCCCTCGGGAAGTAGGCCCTCGAGCCAGAATCGGACGGCGTCTCCTTCATAGGGTTTTGCGCGGACCGGCATTGAAAGTGAGAGGGAGACGGATCCGATACCGAAACGAGACACCTCCTCTGACAGGTATTCAAGGCGCAGATCACCCCGGTATCTGCGGAGCACGGCAACGACTCGATCACCAATCCAGACATTCAGTGCCCGAGCCTCCATCAGCGCTCGTCAACCGTCACTCTTGAGCCCCGCGGAACGGCCACAAGGTCGTAACCGAGCATGGCAAAGGCGTTCATCAGGCGTTCAAAGGTCTGGAGGCGACCGGACTCAAATCGTACGACGGTCGTGCGATCGACTCGGATCTGTTGCGCGAGTTCCTCCTGGGATAGCCCCGCTGCTCTTCGGGACTGCGCAATGGCCTCTCCCAGACCCTTGCCGGTGCTGATTCGAAACCACATTGGACATCCCTTCAATGAGAGAGTTCGTATTGCACTATTACAACATTCATACCCTATCAGAGAAATGTTGTGATATCACATCATTTCTCCAAGGGAGGGGGGGGTTGTTGTCGTCCAATCGCATCTTCAAATACGGGTGTGCCGGTGCGCGAGGGGGCAGCCTCCGGTGGTTCGCACCGACGCTCTACGCGCGGTCTGGCGTGACGACCGCGGAGAACCACCGGTTCGTCGATGAGCGCTCCGTCACCACCCCGCCCGCTCTTGTCGCAGTCGCGGCGATCGTCCGTGACCAGCCACCTGGCGCGCCGTCGAGGAGTCCGTTCCAAAAGATTGCCCAGCCGCCCGCGAAGGCGGATTCAACGCCGGGAAGCGTGAGCGCGCGGCCGAGGAGCGCGACTGCGATAGGTCGACCGACGAGCGTCGCATGCGCAGTTGCCGCGACTCGCGCGTAGGGAAGGTGCGCCCTCGCGAGCGCGCCCCGGTAACCGGTGAGCGGATCATCTGGCGCGCGGAGGATCGCGTCTGCCGCGTCCCTGCCGCTAGTCATCGCATGTGCGATGCCCTCGCCCTGAAGCGGGTTCACCAGTCCACACGCGTCGCCGACCAGCAGAGTTCGGTCGCGACCCGGTGTCGTGCCGATCATTCCCATCTTGAGCCAACCGCCGAGCCGCCGTGTCGGCTCCGGCGCGTTCTTGTCGATCAGCCCCGACGCGCGCAGATGCGCGAGGAATTCGGGGAACATCCGGACGGCACCGGTGCCAGCGGGTCGGTTCGCGCGCGTCGCGACTCCGAGCCCGACGTTCGCGCCGCCGTCGGCGGTCGGAAAGATCCAGCCGTACCCGGGGAAGGCATGCCAGCGACGCGACTCGAAGAGGACGATGGTGGGAAGTTCGACGCGCTGTTCGAGATAGGAGCGGATGGCAAAGCCCCAGAGCACCCTTTGGGGTTCGACGAGTCCGGCGGTCGTCGCGACATGGCTCGTCGCGCCGTCCGCGCCGATGATGAAGTCCGCGTGGATCTCCGCGCCCTCAGCGGTCCGGTATCCGGTGATCCGTCCGCGCTCTTCGAGCGGGGACGACGCGCGGGCGCAGATCGCTACCGAACCGGCCTCGAGGGCGGCCCCGCGAAGGGCTGTATCGAACTCGGAGCGCGCGATCGAGAGTCCGTATCCGGGATAGGTTGTGCCGGGCGCGGCCGGAAGCCGTACGCGGCGATTCGTCGGGCCGACGACCTCCATGTCTGCGACGCGTAGACCCTTCGGGATCGAGATCCGCGCGTCGGAGATCAGTTGGAGCCCCCGCGGGCCGACGAGATCGCCGCAGGCCTTGTCCCTCGGAAAGGTCGCTCTGTCCAAGAGAGCGACGCGCGCACCACCTCTTGCGAGCGTCAGCGCCGCAACGGAGCCGGCGGGTCCTGCTCCGATGACGAGGACATCGAAGCGGTTCCCCCTCAAGGGTTGCTCATCGGGTGCTCAGGTATATTGAGACATCCTAAGTCCCGGGGGGGATTCCGTGGGCGCTCGAAACGCTGATGACGACGACCGCCTCGCGAGAGACCTCTTTGCGCCCCTCCCGCGGCGATATGACCTGCTCGCCGAACTGCTCTCCATGGGTCAGAACCGCCGCTGGCGAAATGCGATGGTCGACCGCATCGTTCCCGCTCGACCAACGCGCATCCTCGATGTCGCGTGCGGACCGGCGGGCGTCACGCTCGAACTCGCGCGCCGCACGGATGCGCGGGTCATCGGCATCGATCTCACGCCCGAGATGGCCCTCGAGGGTGGGCGCAATGTCGCGCGAGCGGGCATGGGCGAGCGCATCGCGCTCGTGATCGGTCGTGCCCAGGAGCTCCCCTTTGCCGACGCGCACTTCGACGCGCTGACCTTTACCTACCTGCTGCGTTATGTCGATGATCCCCAGGCGACGCTCAAGGAGCTGGCCCGGGTGACCGCACCGGGCGCAACTGTGGCAAGCCTCGAGTTCTTCGTCCCGCCGAGTCGGTTCTGGCGCCTCTGGTGGTGGGGCTACACGCGGCTCGTGTTGCCTCTGGGCGGATTTTTGACCGGGGGACGCGCGTGGTTCGCGGTCGGGCGCTTTCTCGGACCGAATATCTCGCGCCACTACCATCGATACCCGCTCGCATGGACGATCGATGCGTGGGAGCGCGCGGGATTCGTGGGCGTCGGCACGCGGATCATGAGTCTCGGCGGTGGCCTCGTGATGTGGGGGACAAGAGGCGATGGATGACCCAAATGCGTCGCGCGACGCGGCCGATCTCCGTCTCGAGCGAGGGGCGCGCCCCGCGTACTACGCCGCGCGTCCAGGGCCGTGGCGCGACTGGTGGACGCTCTTGCACCCTCCCTACACCGCCTGGTTCTTGTCCTACGTGGTGATCGGCGCCTCGCTCGCCCCGCGCGTCGAGGTGTCGCGCCTGCTCTATGGAGTCCTCGCGTTCTTCCTCGCCGTTGGACTCGGCGCGCACTGTCTTGACGAGCTCCACGGTCGGCCGCTTCGCACGCAGATCCCCTCGGCGACCCTGGTGGTCATCGCCCTTGTCGGCACCGTCGGGGCACTCGTCCTCGGTGTCGTGGGCATAAGCGAGATCGGTTGGTCCCTGCTTCCGTTCATGGTCGTCGGTCCGTTCATCCTCGTCGTGTACAACCTCGAGCTCTTCGGGGGAGCGTTGCACAACGACGTCACCTTCGCGATCGCCTGGGGAGCGTTCCCCCTCCTGACCGCCTATGTCGGCGAGACCGGCCGCCTGGCGCTCGCACCGGTGGTCGCAGCGACCGGCGCGGCCGCGCTGTCATTCGCCCAGCGCGCGCTCAGCACCCCGGCGCGCCATCTCCGTCGCCAGGTTTCGAGCGTCGAGGGTGCGCTCATCCTCACTGATGGCCGGCGCGTCAATATCGACGAGCGGACACTCCTCGCACCGCTCGAGCGGGCGCTCCAGGCATCGTCGTGGGCGATCGTGCTCCTCGCAGCCGCCATCGCCATCTCCCGACTCTCCTAGGTCGACAACGCTCGCGCCGGTTCCTCGCCGAGCGGAGTTGGGGCTAGTGGGTCTCCGGGCGATCGGCGAGCGCGTCGCGCACGGGGTCGTACGGCGCTGTCTCCCTCGGTGACCTTGGCCCGTAGCGGACATCGGTTGCATGGACGACGAGCGTGAAGCAGAAGGTGGAGAATCCGATGCTCGCGAGCAAAACGCCGACGACGCCGAGGTGATCGATCGCGGAGGTGGCAGCGGGCAGGGTGAACCCTCTGTGGACATAGGTGATGAAGAGCGCGAGGCTCAACCCCACTCCGACGACGAGGACGCTCAGGCTCGCGACCGCGGCCCCCGTGTAGTCGAACACCCGGTGCCAGCGCGCCCTTGCCTCTCCGGTGTAGTCACAGAACATCTGGGCGAGACAGCCGAAGAAGAAGATGTTGAGTCCGGCGAGGCTCATCGCGAGGCCGAGCAGCATCCAGTAGAGATTGAACTGCACGTTGTCGATCTCGATGGGACCGACGGCGAGTGGCAGGGTGATGATGAGTCCGAGGAAGAAGAGGAGCAGTCCCGGCTTGAGCGCGAAGAACTCGGCCTTGTAGATGAACATCGCGCGCAGGTTGATCCACGCCGCCTTGTAGGGCGAGAGCCATCCCGATCGCCGGTGGTGCGAGAGTCGTCCGTTGCGGTCCGCGTAGAACGTGACCGGGACCTCGACCGTGTCCAGATCCATCCGGACGGATTTGAGCACCATCTCGGACGCGTACTCCCACGACTGCGAGGTGAGTCCCATCCGGACGAGGGCCTCTCTGGTGATGCCGCGCATGCCGCAGTGGATATCGGTAAAGCGCGAGTGGTACACGCGGTTGAGGATCCAAGTGGTGAGTGGAGTCCCGACATACTGATGCAGCCTCGGCATCGCGCCCTTCTCGATAGAGCCGAGCCAGCGTGAACCCATCACGTACTCGTGACCCGCGCGGAGGGCATCGATGAACGGCTGAATCAGGCGGAAGTCATAGGTGCAGTCCGCGTCTCCCATGATGACGTAACGTCCGCGGATATAGGGAATCGCGTCGATGTACGCGCGTCCGAGGCCCCTGCGGGGCGTGAGGAGTACACGCGCCCCTGCCGCTTGCGCGAGGAGCGGTGTGTCGTCGTCGGAGCTGTCGACGATGAGGATCTCGCCGCGGACGTTGGCCGTGCGGAGTCCCTCGTGGCACCACGCGACGAACTCCGCGATCGTGAGGCGCTCGTTGACCGCGGGGATGACGATCGAGACCTCGGGATCTTCGACGTCGTCTTTCGGCAAGAGCATCCTCGGTGCAAGGGACTCGGGTGCGATGCTCATCGCGACTCTCGGTCGCGCCGACCCGATATCGTCATCGGGCTCCGCGTCCTTCGCTCGCGCGCAATGGCATTCCCGGATTCAGAATTTCTTCGCGACGGCGATGGTGTTGCTGCGCAGCTTGTGCCGGCGGATCTTGATCGCGCTCGGAGCGAATCCCGCACGGACGAGGAGGGGCCAGAGGTCGCGCGGCGCGTAGTACATCTTGTGGTCATCCATCTCAAATCTAGGACTCAGACCGAGACGGAAGGCGGAGAACTCGAGCAGGCGTTTTCCCAGCCAGTTCGGCACATTGACGATCAAGACGCCGCCCCTCGCGGTCACCCGGTAGAGCTCGTCGAGCATCAGCTGGGGTGTGCCGAGGTGCTCGAGCACCGAGACACAGAGCGCGATGTCGATGCTCTCGGACGAGACGCGTCCCATCGCTCCGGGAAGCTGGCCCTCGATCGCGGTCACCTTCGCCTCTCCCTTGAGCTCAGGAGCGATGCCGACATCGATGAGGGTGACATGGGATGCCCGGTCG
>DAIDIA010000245.1 GCA_027459565.1 Acidimicrobiaceae bacterium
CGCGGTAGTCCTCGTTGAGCGCCTCGCGGATCGCCCGGAGCGCAAGCAGGGGTTCGGAGTAGAGGAGCGCCGGAGCACTCGAACGTCTCGCCTGTGCCTCGATCTCATGCCAGCGCTCGAGCAGTGCCTCGACGTCGCGGCGCAGGTCCTCGTCGCTGACACCCTCTGCCGCGGTGCGCACGATGATCCCGTGCCCCGCGGGCCGGATCTCGTCGAGAAGGCGCCGCAGTCGTCTGCGCTCTTGGTCATCGAGGCGCTTCGAGATCCCCGAGACATCGCTGTTGGGAACCAGCACGACGAAGCGGCCGGGGATCGAGACCTCCTCGGTGAGCCTCGCCCCCTTCAGACCGATCGGATTCTTCGTCACCTGACAGATCAGCGTCTGCCCCGGGCGCAGGAGGTGCTCGATGCGCTTGACGTTCTCGACGCCCTCTTCGGTCTCCTCGCCATGGGTTACGACGTCACCCCAGTAGAGCACCGCGTTCTTCTGTGTTCCGATGTCGACGAACGCGGCCTCCATCCCCGGGAGGACGTTCTTGACGCGGCCGTAGTAGATGTTCCCGTCGATCTGGTTCTCACCGTCAGACGCGCGCGCGACGTGATGCTCGATCAACGACCGTCCTTCGAGCACCGCGATCTGGGTGACCTCGGGCTGGACATGAACACACATCAGGTACCGACCGAGCGGACGACCGTTGCGTTCCCTGCCCCGGCGTCGTTTCGCTCCCGATCGCGCACTCGACGGCTTTCGCGTGGTGGCGACGTCTTCGGTCAGAGAGTCATTCGACGTCTCGACGAAGAGACTCTCGCGGTTCACCGAAGATGGAGCACCCTCGGAGGCAGGAGTTGGTGAACGCTTGGTCCTTGGCGCACTCGATTGTCGCTGCGGGGCGCTGGCGCCGTTTCCGTTCGCGCGCTCGGGTGCGGCAGGCCGCGCCGCGGCCGCAGAGGACGGGGCTCCCCCGCGTCCTCGCCCACCGCGTCGTCGACGCCGCGGACGATTCGGGTCGCCCGACTGTCCATTCGATCTCTCGGTCGCGCTCTCGATCTCCGCGCGCGGAGCTGGCCGAGAATCTCCGATCTTTGGAGTCGGGGCCGAACTACTGGGTGTGCGGGGCCTCTCGTCTCGATCGGGAGACGAAGTCGGTGTCGGTGTGGGCGCATCGAGCTCTGCTCGATTGCTCATCGGTTCGGGCATGGAGGTGTTCCCTTCTTCCACGCACGCCATTCCGGCATGCGGTGGGCACCGGCGCAGGCGCGCATGCAAGAGCCAAAGGCATCGTGCGCGCAACGCGGGGGCGGTCGTAACAGGCAGGCTCTACCTCTTGCGGGGCGCTCTCTTGTCCCGCAGGAGCGGCGGAGAGGGAGCGGTCGTCAGCAAGAGCAACAGGACGGGACGACACAGACCGGAGGGACCGTGGCGTTCGGACGGTGAAAATGGCTGAGCGGGCCAAGCCGAGAGCCCGACCACGCAGGTTGATGTTCATCCTGAGGTGAGTCTATCGGGTCACCAATGTCGCCGTAAGCCTGGCGGTTGGAGAATCGGGGTTGGCCTGGCGTACCCCTGCGTGCCCCGACTCGGCGCGCTCGCTCCGTGCTCCGCACGCGTCGCGCTGGCCGAGAGCCAAAAGGCGGGGATTCGCCTCGACTCCGGCGGCGTCGGTCCGATCAAGCCCCCGCCCAGCTGGCGCGAGGGGCCGCTCGACCGTGCCGACGCGGCACTTGACGATCAGGTGACGACCTCGACGGGCGAGTCCCACAAGACGGGTCACACCACGACGCGTCGTGGAGCGGTCCACGATCAAAGGGCGATCGTGCACGCGGTGTCGACGGTGAGCGCGAAGCTACCGGGGAACTCGCAGCGGGGAGATCCCGTGATGGTAGAGGTAGTCGAAGATCTTTCGCACGACCGGTGCCGACGCGGCGGCTCCGTACCCACCTTGGTCGACCTCGACGGCGACGACGTACTTCGGCGGCTGACTGCGCGGTCCGCCGAAGGCGACGAACCATGAGGTCGGCTGGATCAGCCGGGTCGACGTTGCGGTACCGGTCTTGCCCGCGACATTCCATCTCCTGAAGTCGAACCCGATGAACGCTCCGTATCCGGTTCCCTTCGCATACTGGGTCGCATCCTCGAAGCCCTGGAGCATCGGCTGATAGGTCGATGGGGGCAGCGGTACATGTCCGAGGACCTTTGGCCGCACGCGCCGCACAACCCCCGAGGGCGAGACGAGCGCTGCCACCATCTGGGGCGCGTAGCGGGTTCCGCCGTTCGCGAAGGTCGCGTAGGCCTCGGCGAGCTGCAGCGGAGTCACAAGCGTCTCACCCTGACCGAACGCGGTCTCGACGTTGTCACCCTGGTAGTAGGTCGCGTTCGGATAGGCGGTCGGATCGAGCCGATGCAGCAGCTGGCGAAGCTGGGGGCTGTCCACCTGGCCGGCCGCCGCTCCGGGAAGGTCGATCCCGGGATCGAGACCGAACCCGTACTTGGCGGCGTATCGCTGGATCGTCGTCGGACAGCCGACATCTTGCTGGCAAAAACGCGCGCCGAGGTTGTAGAAGAAGACGTCGCTCGACTCGCCGATCGCGAGCGAGACGTTGATCACGCCGAGCACCTCTCCGCCGGCATTGTGGAGCACCTTGATGTTCGGCGGCTTGCCGATCGTGAAGGTGCCGGTGTCGTCATAGAGTGTCGAACCGGTGATCAACCCCTCGTCGAGCGCGGCGGTCGCGGTCGCAAGCTTGAATGTCGATCCGGGGGCCTCCGCGCCCGCGATCGCATAGTTGTTCAGCGGACGACCGGTCTCATTCAACAATGTCGTGTAGTTCGACTGGGACATGTACGGGATCCACTCGTTGTTGTTGTAGGTCGGAGCGCTCGCCATCGCGAGCACCCCTCCGGTCTGCGCATCGAGCACCACCGCGGCCCCGAAGTCTGCGGGAACGGCGTTGCCCCCGGTGCGCAGCGCTCTCAGCTGGTTCGAAAGTGCGCTCGACGTCGCCTGCTCGAGCCCCAAGTCCATGTTGAGATAGAGGTTCTCTCCCGGGACCGCAGGGGTACGCGAGACCGTGGACACGGCATTGCCCGCCGGGCCGACCTCGATCTGCTGGATTCCCGCGGAGCCGTGCAGCTGGGACTCGTACTGGGACTCGAGTCCGGTCTGGCCGATCTGGCTCTGCGCGGTGTATCCCTGGCCCTGGAGCGCGGTGAGCTCTTTGAGGTTGATGTCGCCGACGTACCCGAGTGTCTGCGCGCCGAGCCCGTCATAGGGGTAGGTGCGCACATAGGTCTGGCTCGCCGTCACGCCCGGGAAGAGCGCGGGATGCTCCTGGATGTAGAGCACGGTCGCGGGCGGGACGCCCGTCGCGACGGGAACAGGCTGGTAGGTCTCGTACTGGAGGCTCGCGAGCGCGAGATTGATCGACTTCTCCGTCGCGCTCGGCAAGAGGGCTGCGAGCGCGCCGATCACCTGGGGGTTCGCCACTGCACTTTGCTTGCTGATCGAGACCATCCACTCCGAACGGTTCCCCGCGAGCACTCCGGCGGATCCGCCGCCCCGTGCAAAGATCTCGCCGCGCATCGCGGGAACCTCTACGTCTTTGAGCGCGGTCTGTCGCGCGATGCCATTGAGCTGCGATCCGTTGACGATCTGGAGCGAGTACAGCCGGTACGCAAGCAACCCGAAGAGCACCAGCACGGTCGCAGCTCCGACCTTGAGACGGAGTCCGATCCGCGCGTCGTGTTGATCGTCGAATGCTCCCGAGCGACGCCTCGTGCGCACCGACTGCACCGGACGAAGAGCACCCGTCGGCCGGGGAGCACGGAGGCGACGGAGACGGCTCTGGAGGTCGCGCCGACCGAGATGTGGGGTGCGTCTCCGCCTCGGCAGGCGAAACCTGCGATCTACCATGGCGCGCCCATCACCTGAGCGCGCTGCCACCACTTGGCATGCGGGTACCGAAACTGAACCTGCGCATATCGCTCAGCGCCCAGCTCCAGGTGCGAAAGACTGGGATCGCGAAGACCAGGCCACCGAGCCCGACGACCGCGGTGGTCACGATGAGCTGGGAGTTCAATATTCCCGGCTGCCCGATGAACGCCGCGACGATCGCCTGGAACAGCGTGCCGAAGAGGCAGCCCAGCGTGGTACCAAGAACCCTCGCGCTGTAAAAGTCATGCCCGAACGCCGACGCGACAAAGGATCCGACCGCGTAGCCGATCACGACGAAGACGAGCGCGCTCAGCCCGAACGGGGTCGGAAGCACAAGATCCGCCGCGATCCCCGCGAAGAATCCCATGAATGCCCCGACCTCGGCCCCGCCGAGAATGCCTGCGGTCACCGGCAGGACGAGCATCAGGTCGGGGTGTGAACCGAGAATGACAATCTGGTTCAAGAGCACGTCCTGAACGATCATCGAAACCAAGATGACGCCGGTGACCTTGAGCCAGGTGAGATCTTCGAACATCACGGCACCAAGGGGTAGACGAGCATCATGTCTAGGCCGGAGCCAGCCACTGGAGCACCGACACGTACTGGAGTTGGGAGAAGTTCACCGACGGCGTGATCGTGACGCGCGCGAGCTGCCCCGAGGCATTCTTGGTCACGGAGGTGACGGCGCCGACGGGAATTCCCGGAGGATACGCGCCGTTGTCCTGGCCGCTCGTGATCGCCACCTGGCCAACGTGTGGAATCACCGATGTCGACTGCAGCTGCTCAAGCGAGAGACCCGTGCCGGAACCCACCGCTCGGAAATAGGTCGGTCCGAGCAACACTCCGACGCCAAAGTGCGCGTCAAGCACGAGTTCGACGACCGAGGTCGATCCCGTGGAGCTGATGATGGTCCCGATCAGACCCGAGGTCCCCACGACGGGCATTCCCGGACCGACGCCCTCGCTCGTTCCGAGATCGATCTCGATGGTGCGCCGGAAGTTCGAGGATGCCGGCGCGATGACCGAGCCCACAACCGAGGTGAGATTGGTGAAGGGCAGCCGACTGAGGATCTCGACCTGGTGCGCTGCGGCGAGCGAGTAGTTGTCCATCGCGGTCCGGCGCTGCAAGACGCCGATCTGGGCGCGCAGCTGATTGTTCTGCGTGCTGAGTTGGCCGTAGTGGATTGCCCCGGCAAAGACGTCGCCGATCGGGTGCAACACCGCGGTGGTGGCGCGCTGGAAGGGCGACAGGACACTCATCACGCCGTTGCGCACATGTCCGATACCGCGCGAGACAGTTCCGTGGTAATCGAGGGTGACAACGGTCACGGAGATCAAAAGAAGGATCAGGAGGGTCAATCGCTGATTACTGCCCCGAGCTATCGCCATGGCAACAGACTCGACTCAATCAGCGCGACGATGAGAACGTCAAGACGTCGCGGAGCATGTCGAACTCCTCGAGACACATTCCGCTTCCAAGGGCCACGCAGTTGAGCGGGTCGGTGGCGACCACGATCGGCATCTGCGTCTCGTTCATTAGGCGCTGAGCGAGTCCGTGGAGGAGCGCTCCACCCCCGGTGAGGTAGATCCCCCGCGTCATCAGGTCCGCAGAGAGCTCGGGAGGGGTCTTGTCAAGCGTCGCCTTGACGGCCTCGACGATCTTTGCGACCGGGTCCTCGATCGCGCGACGGATGTCCTTTGACGAGGCGAATACGGTCTTCGGAAGTCCCGTAACGAGGTCCCGGCCGCGAATCTCCGCCCCGATCTCCTCCTCGAGTTCACACGCCGATCCGATCGCGATCTTGATCTCCTCCGCGGTCCGGTCTCCGAGCGCAAGTGAGAACTCGCGCTTTGCAAAGTCGATGATCGCCTCGTCGAGCTCATCACCGCCAACGCGGATCGATTGACTCACGACAATGCCTCCGAGCGAGATGACGGCTACCTCGGTCGTACCTCCACCGATGTCGACAACCATGTTTCCCGTGGGCTCGTTGATGGGCAGGCCCGCACCGATCGCGGCGGCCATCGGCTCTTCGATGATGTAGGCCTTGCGCGCACCGGCGTACTCGGCGGCCTCTTGCACTGCGCGCTTCTCAACCCCGGTGATTCCCGAAGGGACACAGATCACCATGCGCGGCTTCGCGAATCGACGCGAGTGCACCTTGCGGATGAAATAACGCAGCATCATCTCGCAGATCTCGAAGTCCGCGATGACGCCGTCTTTGAGCGGACGGATCGCCTGGATGTTGCTCGGAGTCCTCCCGATCATCATCTTTGCCTCGATGCCGACGGCGAGGGGCCTGTTGTCGTTGACGTTGATAGCGACAACAGAGGGCTCATTGAGCACGATGCCGCGGCCACGCACGTAGACGAGGGTATTTGCCGTTCCAAGGTCGACGGCCATATCGCGGCCGACAAAACCAAAGGTATTTTCGCGCATAGCTACAGCTCCAGATCCGCTTTCAACAAGTTAGAGGTTAGGTGATCCGCGACTTTGGCACGACTGCACCAGCGTTGTTGAACCTAACCATGTTCGCGCATCCACCTTGGAATTGCCTGACGGCATCTCCGCGGGGGACACAGGTCGTTTCCCGTTCCGGCTCTAGGAGAGTCCCGGGAAGAAAAGTGCGATCTCGCGGGCGGCGGCATCTGGTCCATCCGAACCATGGATCAGGTTCTCGGCGAGATCCGTCGCGAAGTCCCCGCGTATCGTTCCCGGGGCGGCGTCGGCCGGATTCGTTGTCCCCATCATCGACCGGACAATCCTCCAGGTGTCGGCCGGTCCCTCGACCACCATCACCAGAGCTGCGGACCGTGTGATGAACGCGACGAGGTCCGCGAAGAACGGACGCTCCTCGTGCTCTGCGTAGTGCGCCTTCGCTACCGCTTCGCTCACCTTGCGGAGTTCGGCGGCCACGATCGTCAGTCCGCGCCGTTCGAAACGTCCAAGGATTTCGCCGATCAGGCCACGTTCCACGGCATCGGGCTTCAAAATAACCAGGGTTCTATTCACGACCAAGAGAGGCTAGTCGGCCAATTGACCCCCGCGCGGCGCCGACAACGTAGAGCGAACCCATCACGAGGACCGCATCGGCCTCGCGCGCCCGGCTGCGGGCGACCTGCAGGGCCTCTTCGACATCGGGCACGACCCGCACACTCGGCACCAGCCCCTCGATCGCCACGGCAACCGCGCCTGCCGACTGCGCCCTTGGCGAAGCGGGCTCGCAGCAGATGACCTCGACAACGCGCTCGGTGCCCAACGCATCAAGGAGCGCCCGGGGGTCCCGGCCGCGCAGGCATCCCATCACGACGGTGATGCGCTCGACAGCCTCGAAGTCCTCGCGCAT
>DAIDIA010000246.1 GCA_027459565.1 Acidimicrobiaceae bacterium
CGACGGGCGCGGCGCGGCGGGTCCGCGGCCGAGACACCGCCGCGCCGGCGGGCAAGCGGTTGATCACGGTCGTCGCCGGCCCCACCTGCCCTCAGCGCAGGGGCCGGCGGCCGCCGACGATGACGTGGTCGAGCTCCTTCCAGTAGACGTCGACGGCCTCGAAGCCTGCCTGCGTGAGCAGATCGATCTGGGGCGCAAGCGGAATCATGTAGCGCACATGGTTCTCATAGCGCGCCTGCTCCTCCGGGGTCCTGTTCCGTTCCTTCTCCGCAGCGTCTGGATCCTGACGCTCATTCGCGCGCTGCCACGCCGCCTCGACGAGCGCATCCTCGGTGTTGATCGGATCGAAGTTGACATACCAGCCTCCGGGCTGGAGATGGTCATAGATCTCGAGAAAGAGTTGCTGCTTTCGCAGGTCGCTGATGTGGTGCACACACTGGGAGGTCACGACCGCACCGAGATCCGATGGAATCGAGTCTGGCCATACACCAGAGTTCATGTCAAAGGTCACGTATCGGTATCGGTCCGCAAAGCGCGCCATGGACTTTGCCCCCTCGTCCATCATCTGCGTGGAGAAGTCCGCTAGGATCGCGTTGGCACGGGGAAAGAGTTCGAGTACCGCGCGCGCAGCTGGTCCGGTGCCGGCGCCGATGTCAAGGACCGTGAAGGACTCATCCTCGCCGAACGGAAGCAACTCCGCCATGAGCATCCACTGCGCGCGACGTTTTGCCTCGCGAGCCTCCTGCTTGGAGATGAAACTCTGGACTCCCGCGTCGGTCTGCCACATCGCGGCGTTGTTATCGATGTTCGTACTCATCTTCCCACCTTATTCCGATTGAGGAATCACGCTCATGTGACCCCGGGGACTGAAGGGGTCAACCCTTCACAACAACCCTTGGTTCTCCGATCGCAACCGGAACCGGGGTCGGGTACTCACCGGTCAGACAGGCCGAACAGAATCCGGCGCCGTCTGCATCGATTGCCTTGTACATACCCTCGAGGCTGAGGAAGGCAATGGAGTCGGCCTGGAGAAAATCTGCCATCTCGTCCGGTGACATGGTTGATGCGAGCAGCTCGCCGCGAGATGGGGTGTCGATCCCATAGAAACATGGCCACGCAAACGGCGGTGACGAGATCCGGAGATGCACCTCGATTGCTCCGGCCTCTTTGAGCATCCGGACGATCTGCCCGGTCGTCGTGCCGCGAACAACCGAATCATCGACGACGACGAGGCGCTTGCCCTCGACGCTCTCACGCAGCGGGTTGAGCTTGCGCCTGACCGCGTCCATGCGTGCCTCTGGTGTCGGTGAGATGAATGTCCGGCCGATATAGCGATTCTTGACAAGACCCTGACCGAAGGGAATGCCGCTCGCGGCCGCGAACCCCTCGGCTGCGGGCACTCCCGAATCGGGCACACCAAGCACGATGTCTGCCTCGACAAAGGACTCCTGAGCAAGCTGTTGGCCCATCCGGCGACGCGCCGCGTGCACCTCCTTGCCAAACAGCTTGGAGTCAGGACGGGCGAAGTAGACGAACTCGAAGACACACAGGCGCGAATCGATGCGCTCCTCGGCAAAGGGGAACACCGACCGCGGACCGTCATCGTCGATGATCACCATCTCACCAGGTGCGAGCTCGCGCACGAAGTTCGCTCCCACGATGTCAAGTGCAGGGCTCTCCGATGCGATCACCCAACCACCTCTGGTTGTCTCCGTCGGCTGGAGGCGACCGAGACAAAGGGGACGGAATCCGTTCGGATCCCGGACGCCGATGAGATGCTTCGTATCGATCAGACCGAACGAAAACGCTCCCCAAAGACGCGGGAGCACAAGATGCAGCGCCCGTTCGAGCGCGTCGGGCACCTCAGGATCCTCGAGATCCGCGAGCGCGACTGCAATCAGCTCGGCGACGAGATCACTGTCGGAACTCGAGACTCCCGGAAGCATGTTCTGCTCCT
>DAIDIA010000247.1 GCA_027459565.1 Acidimicrobiaceae bacterium
CTGCTTCTCAAGCCCGATGTCTGCTGGCAGCTACCACTGCGCCAGGTCGATCTCATGGATGAGAACACGGGATACCTCACGTCGATGATCACGCAGTGGGAGCGCAAGCACTGGGGTCCAGCCGGTGAGGATTTTCACTGGTGGTGCACCGACGCACCCGAGGCGTTCGTCGGCACCGTTCCCGCCTACGAGGGGCTCCGCGAGGAGCTGCGGGCGATGACATCCGATCCGGTCTTCACCGCACTGATCGCGTATCTCGAAAAGCGCCGGGGCGTGACGATGCTGCCGCATCCCGCGCTGCGCAAGGGGACCGGTGAGACCAAAGGGGCGTGACCCGCGACGCCTCTATTCGGCCTCTTCGATCTCGTCCGAGTCATAGAGACACCAAGCTGCATGATCATCTTCAGGATCCGCACCACACTCGGGGCAGGGCTCAAGGACAACCTCGACCGCGCGCTTGAGGCTGCGCGCCTCCTCGAAACGACGATGACGACCTTTTTTCACGATCTACTCCCTGCTGGGAGGCACCCATTCCTAGCGCATCGCACGACCGGACTGCGACGCCGCCGAGCGAACTGGCCTCACCGGGTTTATCTGTAGGCGCTCCAGCATAACCGTAGCGGGCACGAAGCTGACGTCGGCGCGGCGCCAGCTGCGGGCCGAGAGTGCACGTGCTCTGGTGCTTTGGGCCACCATGGCGAGTGGTCACGGCGCTAGTTTTGAGCCATGGCCGAGACCTTTGACCCCGACGCGATGATCACCCGCTTCCAAGAGCGCGCAGCCGCCGTTCGCCGGCGAGGACTCCCTCCCGTCGAGGGTCCCGAACGCCAGATGATCAAGGAGCAGATGCAGCTCGACTACATGGATTTCGCGATGCTCGGCGACGCCCAGGCGAGGCTCGACGGGGGGATCCTGACCCTGACGGTGGATCTGCGCCCAGAGCCAGACAGAGAGGACCACTGACGCGACGACCATGCGATGCGGGGCTCGCTAACCGGCGGGTTGTTGTGCCGTTCCCGCTAGCGCAACGATCGCCTCGTCGACGGAGCTGAAGAGGTGGTCCCTGCCGAGGCGCGCGAGGAGTCCGCTCCGCTCCAGTCCCACGCGAACCCGCCCACTCGTTCTTGCAAGGGCGAAGGTGATGTGTCGCGAATCGAGCTCGTCCATGATTTCGCGGAGCGCGTTCGCTCCCGTGTAGTCAAGATCGCTCATCCCAATCACGTCGAGCACGAAGAGCGACGGGGGACGTGATTCGGAAGCATTGAGCAGTGCCATCACCTCGGCCTGGAACTTCGACGCATTCGCGTACCACAGCGGAGTCGAGAAGAGCGCCACAAGCACGCCGGCGAGGGGTTCGACACCGGCGCGAATCTCGATGGGGATCCAGCTCGTCGTTCCCGGAACTCGGCCGAGCTCGTGCACTCGCGGCTGGATCGAAAGACGCGTGCGGTCGAGCACGGCCAGACCGATGGCAACACCGATGCCCTCTTGCACACCGATGAATGCGACCGCGAGGAGGGTGATCAGTGCGAGGCCAAGTTCGAACAGGTCGAAGTGCGCGATGGAGACGAAGTCCTTGACGTGCGCGATCCGCGTCGCAATATAGACGAGCACCGCCGCAAGCGAGGCGAGGGGCAGGTCGTTGAGGAGCCCTGCGGCGGGAATGATCGCGATCATGGCCAGTGCCGCGATCAGTCCGGTCAGCTGGGTCTTGCCGCCGGACTGCGCGACAGCCGCAGTGCGTGCCGGACTCGCGTCGACGGGGAAGGAACCGATCAGCCCCGCCGCAATCGATCCTGCCCCCACGCCGATGAAGTCCCGACCGATGTCCACGCTGTAGTGCGCGGCGCCAGCGAATGCGCGCGAGGTTGCGGCGCTCTGGCTGATGACGACGAGCGCGACGACTCCGGCGATCGGCAGCAGGTGCTCAAGCGCAGCGAGGGAGAGTCCATGGATACCGAGTCGCGGTGCACCGTGCGCGACGGTTCCCAGCACCTCGACACCGTGGTGCTTGAGGTCGAGGATCCCGACGAGCAACGTGGACCCGACGACGCCGACGAGCGCTCCGGGAATGCGCTGGTCGAACCGCTCGGTCAGAACGACAAGGGCAAGCACCACGACGGCGATTCCAATAGGCCAGGCCTTCGTCGATCCGAGATGCGAAACGACCTCGGAGACGCGATGCAGGTTCGAGCCACTCACCGGAGCAAGACCGAACAGGTCGGGCAGCTGATGGATGATGATGATGATCGCAACACCACCCATGAAACCACTGATGATCGGCGCCGAGAGAAACTCCGCGACCCAGCCCATGTGCAAAATGCCAACGAGCATGACGAGGACTCCAACCGCGATGCACAGGATGCCGATCAGGTCGATGTAACTCGTCGTCACCGTCGTTGCGACGTGAGCGACGCCGATCGCAAAGAGCGGCGCGATCGTGGAGTCTGCGCCAACGGACATCTGCCGATTCGAACCGAGGATGGCGAACATGACGCTCCCCGCGATGAACGCGTAGAACCCGGTGATCACCGGCATCCCTGCGAGCCGCGCCGTCGCGAGTTGTTCAGGAACCGCGATCGCGAGCAGCGTCAGCGCTGCGGCGAGATCGAACTTGAGATCGCTGCGGCGATAGTTCGCGACGTCGCGATAGAGGACCGCACCCTTCGTCGCCGCCTCGACCCTTCTCGGAAGCACGAGCCCTTTCGCGAGGATCCTGGACCACTGACCCTGGATTCCATTCTTTAGCGGGGCCACGTCGCCAACCGGCAGGGGATCTCCGTGTTCTCGTCGATCCAGTAGCTCGCACAGATGCGGTGATAGCCATCAGCGACGACGAGCGGCATGTCGGCGATCGCCTCCCCGCGCACCAACAGCACCGGGGAGAGGAGTGATCCCTTGTCGACCTTCTTGAGATCGCTCGCGACATGCTTGTTGTTCTGGTCGA
>DAIDIA010000248.1 GCA_027459565.1 Acidimicrobiaceae bacterium
ACTCTCCGAGGTCGTCTCCGATATGGGATTTCTGCCCGTTCCCGTGGCGATCTCCGACGGCGGGGAGGGTCTGCTCGAGGCGCTCGGCGGCGTCGCCCGCTATACGGACGTGACCGGTCCACTCGGGGAACCCGTCCGCGCGGAATGGCGGGTGCGCAAGGGTCCCGACGGCGAAGTCACCGCGATCATCGAGATGGCTCGCGCTTCGGGCCTCGCACTTGTCAAGGGCGAATCGGCGAACGACCCGATGCGCGCGAGCACGCGCGGCACCGGGGAACTCATCAAGGCTGCACTCGACGATGGGGCAAGCACGATCATCGTCGGCTGCGGCGGCTCGGCGAGCACCGATGGCGGGGCGGGGGCGCTCGCCGCTCTCGGAGACGTGCTGCCGCGAGAGGGCGTCACGCTCAAGGTGGCATGCGATGTGACCACGACCTTTCTCGACGCGCCATCGGTGTTTGGTCCGCAAAAGGGAGCGACCCCGGACCAGGTCATCGCCCTGCGGTCGCGACTTGAGTCCCTCGCGGACCTCTATCGCTCCCGTTACGGCGTTGAGGTTGACAGGGTCGCGCGATCCGGAGCCGCAGGGGGCCTCGCGGGCGGACTCTTTGCCATCGGTGCCACGCTGTTCTCCGGGATCGACCTCGTTGCGGACGAACTTCGACTCGATGACCTGATCCGGGCGAGTGCACTCGTCATCACCGGCGAGGGGAGGTTCGACGCGACCTCACTTGCGGGAAAGACCGTCGGCGCGCTCGTCGATCGCACACGGAACATCACCAGGCTCCTGATCATCGCCGGCGAGGCCGCGGCCACGCTCGATCCACTTCGCGATCCGCACGCAACGCTGATCGGCCTCATCGACCGCTTCGGCATCGAGCGAGCCTTCTCCGCGACGCTCGAATGCGTGGAGATCGTCGCCCGAGAGGTGCTTCAATCGCTCTCGCGCGAGACATAAAGGGCGGACCCCCTCCTCAGGAGCGATCGACGTCGAGTCCGACCGGGAGCTCGTCGACTGGCCAGTCCAACAGGCGCACCGCGGTCATGCACGCGTAGCGGTCGGTCATTCCCCCGACATAGTTCACCGCCCGCACCACCAGGAGGCCATCGTCACGACCGTTGACCTGCCCGTCGTCTTTGACCGGATGCGCGATGAAGTACTCCACCAGCGCGCTGAGGAGGCGCGTCACACGCGCTCCTTGGACCAGCGAATCCTCTCGGGTGTAGATGCGCTCGTAGTTGAACGCGCGCAACGCGGCGAGCGCCTCAGCCATCTCGGTACTCATCGATATCCGTCCGTTGCGCGACGAGGTTTCGATGAGGTTGCTCACGAACGCGTTGAGCTGGGCGTTGCGACGCGTGCCACAGCGATCGCGGACGATCTCGGGCAGATCGCGCGGATTGACGATCTTTGCGGAGATCGCGTCCTCGAGATCGTGCGCGCAGTACGCGCAGCGATCGGCCCAGGAGAGCACCTCACCCTCTGGCGTCGAAGGAGCGGGACGAGACCACGAGTGGTTGCGCACTCCATCGAGTACCTGCCGTGTCAGATTGAGCGATGCCAGTGTAATGTCAGCCCCCCAGACAGCGTGGTCGTAGCCGCCCTCGATGAACGGTGCAAACGCCTCCTCACTCGGATGACCGCCGGGTCCGTGACCACAGTCGTGCGCGAGGGCAATCGCCTCGGTGAGCGGGACGTTGAGCCCGAGTGCGCGCGAGATCGCGGCGGCGACCTGAGCGACCTCGAGCGCGTGCGTCATCCGCGTGCGCTGGTGGTCATCGGGGAAGATGAACACCTGCGTCTTGCCCGCGAGACGGCGAAACGCACTCGAATGCAGGACGCGGTCGCGGTCGCGCTCGAAACAGGTGCGGTATCGGTCCGGCTCCTCATCGACCGCCCGTTCTCCGGCTCCGAACGCGAGCGTCGCACCCATCGCAAGGGTGTCGTGTTCGAGCTGTTCACGCGCCTCGCGGCCATAGACCTCCGCCAGATCAAAGGATGCCTCCGAATCGCGGTGCGCAACCACGGCATCGGAGGTGAAACGCTCATGGCCGCGCATCGTCGAGGCCCAGAGCTGCGCGCGCGTCGCCTCCTGGGTGTTCATCGCCTCAGTCATGTGTGCTCACTTCCAACGAGACCTCAACGCCATGCTAGGACCGGCATGCGTCAGTCCCGGGAGATCGCGAGCTCCCGGCGGTAGATGCGTGTTGGCGCCATCTTGGCAATCTTCGCAGCGCGTTCCGCGAAGAGGTGGCCGACCTCGCCCTCTGGTTCGAGCGCGACGATCGGTGAACCGTTGTCCGAGCCCTCGCGCAGCGCGAGCACCAGCGGGATCTGGGCGAGCAGGTCGACCTCGAGCGACCCGGCGAGCGCCCTCCCGCCACCCTGTCCAAAGGGTTCGAAGCGCTGACCGTCGGGCGTGACGAAGCTCGACATGTTCTCGATCACACCGCGCACGGGAATCTTCATCTGCTTGGCGAGCGAACCCATCCGCTGCGCCACCCGCTCGGCGCTCGGCTGAGGCGTGGTGACAACGTAGATCTCTGCTCGCGGCAGCTGCTGCGCGACGCTCAATGCGATATCACCCGTGCCCGGAGGCATGTCGATCAGGAGGAAATCGGGCGCGCCCCAGTAAACATCGACGAGGAACTGCTCGATCGCCCGGTGCAGCATCGGTCCACGCCAGGCGACCGCCTGGTCCTCGTCGACGAAGAATCCGATCGAGATGACACGGACGCCGTGGGCCACCGGCGGCACGATGGTCTTGCCAAGCACGATCGGCGGATAGCCGACCCCGATCATCTTCGGCACGCTGAAGCCGTAGATATCGGCGTCGAGGATTCCGACGCTGTGTCCCATCTGCGCGAGCGCAACGGCAAGGTTGACGGTAATCGACGACTTGCCGACACCTCCCTTGCCCGACGCGATGCAAAGCACCCGGGTCGGCGAGGTCCGGTCGGCAAACGGATTCGGTCGCTCCGTCGTCGGCGCATGTCCGTGGCCGTCATTTGGCGATGGCGCAACCGGCGCGTCAACCTCTCCGAGCAGGCGCGCGCCGAGCTCGTC
>DAIDIA010000249.1 GCA_027459565.1 Acidimicrobiaceae bacterium
GATCTCCCGTTCGATCGAGACCGCTCTGTCGCGCGCGATCATCTTGATCACCGAGGGCTCAAGCACGTAGGTTCCGGCGTTGATCATGTTCGTCGGCGCCGCGTCGACCGGCGGCTTCTCGATGAACGCGATCACCCGCCCCGACTCATCGGTCGGCACCACACCGAAGGCCGAGGGGTCTTTGACCGGCGTCAGGGCGATCGTCGCGCTCCCCTCGTGACGCTCATGGAACGTGACGAGGTCGGTCAGGTCGAGGTCGGTGATGACATCGCCGTTGATGACGACCAGCCGGTCATCCCCGACGCCCGCGAGGTCCGCGGCAAACGCAATGCCGCCCGCGGTGTCGCGGGGTTCGGGCTCGGTCGCGGTGATCACCTCGACGCCGGCATGCGTTCCCGAGGCAAATGCCAGGCGAAAGGCATCAGACTGGTATCCGAGTGCGAAGACAACCCGGGTCACCCCGTGGGATGCGAGCCACTCGACGATCTCGAAGATCATCGGCCGTCCCACGATGGGGAGCAGCGGCTTTGGGATATCGAAGGTGATCGGGCGCAGGCGGGTGCCCTGTCCTCCCACGAGTACGAGCGCGTTCACTTTCGCACCTGGGTACCGGTGCTAGCCCGGGGTCGTCGAAGAGGTGCTCGATGTGGACGGCGTCACGCTCGGGACACCCGACGTCGTGCCCGTTGACGTTGTTGTCGGCGGGACGATCGTGGTGTTTGGCGCGACCGTCGTCGGCACGGTCGTGGTCGAGTTCGTCGCCGACGTTGCGGGAACGGTGACCGGCACGGTCGTGGTCGTCCCGATCGAGCCGATCTTCGCATTCTGCGCCATCGTCGAGATCAGCGTCGCCTTGGATGGGGGCTCGGGAATCGCGGCACCCGATGGAACGAACGCGAGCGTGATCATCTCCCCGTTGTCGAGATGGATCGCGGTGATGTTCGACGTGACGAGCGAGGGCGACGCGGTCGGCGAGGACCAGACCTTGGCGACGAGCCTTCCCTTGCCATGGAGCGGACCGTTGCAGGTCGCACCGTTGCTCCACAGCACCGGAAGCTTGCCGGGAACCTGGATCGAGGTGTTGGTGAGGGTCAGACCCGCGTAGTTGGAGGCGAAGACGCCGAGCGTCGCGTTGACACCCTCAAAGGCCGAGGATCCGACGACCGCGCCGGGGTTGATGTCGATCAGTCCATTGCCGAAGGTCCGCAGTCCGACCGAGGTGAGATTCGAGCTCGGTGGCAGATCCGGCTGCATCGATCCGCACAGGTCGATGCCGAGCGCGCTCACCCAGTGGTCTGTCGCGGTCGGACCGATCGATGAACTCGAACCCGCGGAGTTCTTCTCGTTCCGGCTGTAGACGGTGAGTCCGACGCCGAGCACGACGATCAGGGTCATCAGGGCGTACCAGGCCCTCGGGCGCTGGGCCCGATAGCTCTTGGAGCCACCGCTGGCGGCGGCGCGGGCGACGGTTCGGGCAAAAGAGCTTCGTGGCATGGATGGCGAAGCTTACTCAATCGGCGGCGATGCCGGCGAGCAACCGCTAACGGCGGGAGAATTGGCGCACGAGGGCGACCACCAGCCGGACGACGATCCCGACGAAGACGACCGGAAGCAAGATTGCGCGCACACCGGTCAGTGAGCGCCTCGCGAAACGCCACGTCGACACGTGGTGCGCGACCAGCATGCGATAGGGGTGCTGGCCCGAGGAGAGTCCCCCGCTGTGGATCACCTGCGCCGCGGGAAGGTAGGCACACCGCCAGCCGACCTGACGCAGTCGCCAGCACAGATCGAGATCCTCGACGTACATGAAATAGCGCTCGTCGAATCCCCCCACCAAATCGAACGCCTCGGCCCGCGCGAGGAAGCAGGCACCCGAGACCCAGTCGACCGCTGTGGCATGCGTGACCGAGAGGGCTGCGGACTTGTAGCGGCGCGAGAAGCGGTTGTCGGGGAGGAACATCGACAACAGCGCGTGCCCGAGCGCATCGGTGATGCTCGGGAAGGCCCGTGCGGAGGGATAGACCTCGCCGTTGGTCTCGAAGATCCGCGGACCGACCACTCCGGCATCCGCGTGATGTTCGAGGTACTCGCCAAGAAGCGTCGGGCAGTTCGGGTCGATCAGGAGATCCGGGTTGCAGATGAACAGGTACTCCCCGTCGACGACTCGGCGCCCGATGTTCGCCGCCGTTCCGTATCCGAGGTTCTCTCCGGTACGGATCACGCGCACTTCGGGATGGGCGGCCTCGACCGATGCGACCGAAAGGTCGCGAGAGTCGTTGTCGACGATGACGATCGAGTCAATGGCGGCTCCCATGAGGCTCGACACGCACGCGAGCAGTGAATCTCCCGCGTTGTGGTTGACGACGATCGCCGAGATGCTCATCTTCTGGCCGTGGTCGCGCGTTCCACCGTCGATTCAACCGTTGAGCTGGCGGACGAGCTGCGCCGCCGATTCACGCCAGTCCGGCAAGAGCGCGTGCCCGATCTCACGGAGTGCTGCGTTCTCAAGCACCGAGTTCATCGGGCGCCTCGCAGGTCGCGCGGGAACGAGTTCGGCGGTGGTGATCGGTTCGACGCGACCTGCGTTCGCTCCGGCGAACTCCGCGACTGTGCGCGCGAAGTCGAACCACGTCGTCGGGCCCTGGTTTGTGACGTGGAAGACTCCCCGGAGACGCGAGAGCGCGAGATCGATGATCGTCGGCGCGAGGTCCTTCGCGAAGCTCGGGCAACCATGTTGGTCGTTGACAAAACGGAGGGGACCGTCGCTCTGGTCGAGCAGCCGCAGCACCGTTTTCAGCATGTTCGCGCCCCGTTGACCAGAGACCCAGGAGGTGCGCACGATCGTCGACGACGCATCAAGGGCGCGCTCGCCCGCGAGCTTCGATCTCCCATAGACCGACTGCGGATTGGGATCGTCCCATTCGCGATAGGGCCGATCGAGTGTGCCGTCGAAGACATAGTCCGTCGAGAGGTAGCACAGGTGGGCGCCGACGCTGTCGGCCGCCTCCGCGAGGTGGCGCGTGCCGACGAAGTTGACCGAGAACGCCCGGTCGATCTCGGTCTCACAGGCATCGACCGCCGTGAATGCGGCCGGATGGATGATCACCTCCGGTGCAAGCGTCCGCACGATCGCGTGCACCGCGTCGCGATTCGCAACGTCAAGCTCCTCATGGGACGCGCCGATGACATCGAACCCCGTCCGCGAATCGCGCCCGCTGTTGCGACGGTCGAACTCCGCGACGATCTCGGAGCCGACCTGACCCTTCGCGCCCGTTACCAGAACCCGCATCTATACCGTCGCCGGGTTCGTTGGAATCAGCTCTTCCACTGGCCCTCGATCACCGGAGAACGGCCGATGAGGGGACGCCACCATGGTTCGTTCTCCATATACCAGACCACGGTCTCGTGGAGGCCCTTCTCGAAGTCGATCGTCGGAGACCAGCCAAGTTCACGGCGGATCTTCGTGGAATCGAGCAGGTAACGGCGGTCGTGTCCGGGACGATCGGCAACGATCTCCTTGAGCGAGCTCGGTCGGTGCGTCGACTCGAGCACGCGATCCGCGATCTCCATGATGCTCGCCTCGCGACCCGATCCGACGTTGTAGGTCTCGCCGATCACACCTTGGTCGAGGACGAGTTCGATCGCGCGGCAGTGGTCGATGACGTGGAGCCACTCCCGGCGATTCTCCGTGGACGCGTACAGCGGCAGCGCGACGTTGTCGATCGCTCGGCTGACGAACAGGGGGATGACCTTCTCGGGGAACTGATATGGGCCGTAGTTGTTCGAACAGTTCGTGATCGTCGCGGGGAGATGGAAGGTCTCGTGGTACGAGCGCACGACGTGGTCAGAGCCAGCCTTCGACGCGTTGTAGGGCGTGCGCGGCTCATAGGGTGAGGACTCGCTGAACGACTCCTCACTGTCGAGCGCGAGATCGCCATAGACCTCACAGGTCGAGATGTGATGGAATCGCCCCACGCCGACATGCACAGCCGCGTCCGCGAGCGCCTGGGTTCCGAGCACGTTCGTGCGATAGAAGCGCGCCGGGTCAAGGATCGCGAGGCTGTTGTGCGACTCGGCGGCGAAGTTGACGATGGTGTCGATGCCGTGGGTCGCAAGCAGGTGCTCGACGAGTTCTTGATTCCCGATGTCCCCGCGGACAAAGCGCGCCGCTCCCGTACGCTCGAGATCGGCGAGCGTCGA
>DAIDIA010000250.1 GCA_027459565.1 Acidimicrobiaceae bacterium
AATAGATTAAAACTAGTCTTGTAAACAAAGATTAGCAGACACCTCCATGAAAGGGAAGCGCTGCTGCGAAGCCGAGCGTGTCCTCCGCTTGGCACGTCGAGAACCCCACTTGGCTCAGATCGCCAGATCACGGTCGAATCGAACGGAACTCTCGCGAAGGACCGTCCTGAAGCGCCCCTCCGAAAAGGGCCCCCGGCAGGATTCGAACCTGCGCTCCCGCCTCCGGAGGGCGGTGCTCTATCCCCTGAGCTACGAGGGCAGGTCCGAGAAGATTGCGCGGCTATGCCTCGTTGACGTGGCCGAGCCTGATCTATGGATTGCCGACTGTATGGTAGTCGCCCGCCTACCATCCCTATGTGGCCATGACTATTGCTGACGCGCTTGCAACGGAAATCTCCTCGGTTCTCGGGGAACTCGGGATCGCCCTGGACGACACTGTGGTGCACCTCGAGCGCCCCGCCCGCCTCGAGCACGGGGACCTCTCCTCGAACATTGCGCTCGCACTCGCCAAGCAGGTCGGCTCCTCGCCCCGTGAGCTCGCCGGGAGGATCTGCGAGGCACTTCAAGCGCGGACGATCGAGCACGTCGTCTCCGTGGAGGTCGCCGGGCCGGGATTCGTCAACTTCCGCCTCGCGAACTCGTGGCTCCACGCCGTGCTCGTCGCGGTCGTCGCCGAGGGGGTCGACGACTACGCGCGCCTTGATCTTGGCAGGGGCGAGCGCGTCCAGGTCGAATTCGTCTCGGCGAATCCCACGGGCCCTTTGCACGTCGGGAACGGCTGGCTCGGCTCGTATGGCGACGCGCTGGCACGCCTGCTTCGCCGATGTGGCTGGCAGGTCTCGACCGAGTACTACGTCAATGACACCGGCAACCAGATCCGCATGCTCGGCGAGAGCGTGCTCGCGCGCCGCTCCGGGAACGCGGTGCCCGAACAGGGGTATCAGGGCGCGTACGTCCTCGAGCTTGCCGAGCGCTACGAGGGACCCGACTCGGTCGAGGATGCGGGCCGGTACGCCGCGGAGGAGATCCTCAAGTCCATCCGACTGACGCTCGACCGACTCGGCATCGTCTTTGACGAGTGGTACAGCCAGGCGTCGATCGAGGAGAGCGGCAAGGTCACCGAGACGATCGCGCTGATGCGCGCGCGCAACCTCATCTACGAAGAGGGCGACGCGACGTGGTTGAGGTCCACCGAACTCGGTGACGTCCGCGACCGGGTGCTGATCAAGGCGAACGGCGATGCGACCTATCTCGCGGGAGACCTCGCCTATCACCGCGACAAGTTCCTCGTGCGCGGCTTCGAGCGCGTCATCGATGTCTTCGGTGCCGATCACCACGGCCAGGTGGCGAGTCTCGAGGCGGGAGTCGAGGCGCTCGGGATCGACCGTTCGCGCCTCGAGGTCAAACTCGGCCAGCTCGTCTCCTTGGTGAGCGGGAAGATGTCGAAGCGCTCCGGGAACTACGTCCGACTCGACGAGCTGATCGATGAGATCGGACCCGATGCGACGCGGCTCATGTCCTTGATGAGCTCGATCGACCAGTCGACCACGCTCGATCTCGACGCGGTCACGGCGAAGTCGATGGACAACCCGGTGTTCTATGTCCAGTATGCCTACGCGAGGATCTCCTCGATCGGGAGGGTGTGCGAGGAGCGCGGGGTGATCCGTCGGGAAATCGACGAGGTCGACCTGTCCGTGCTCGGACATCCGCGCGAGCTTGATGTGCTGCGTTCGCTCTACACGCTGCCGTCGGTGCTCCGCGAGGCGGCGACAGAACGCGCACCGTACAAGGTGACGAACTTCGTGCGCACGCTCGCGGGCGAGTTCCACGGTTTCTACCACGACTGCCGTGTGCTCGGTGACGGCGTCAGCGAGGCGGAGACCCAGGCCCGGCTCTGGCTCGTCGAGGCGACCCGCGTGGGACTCTCGATCGCACTCACCCTCCTCGGGGTGAGTGCTCCGGAACAGATGTGAGGTCGAACGATGGCACAGGTGCGTGATGAAACCGGCACTCCGAGCGAAGCGGGCATCGGCGCGCACCTCCTGCCACTTGGCGCGCACGCCGACGAAGAGGGGAGGCTCGTCGTCGGGGGAGTCCGGGTCGACGACCTCGCGCAGGAGTTCGGGACGCCGTTCTTCCTCTACGACGAGGAACACCTGCGCGCGCGTTGTCGGGAGATCGTCGCGGTGTTCGGACGCGGTGCGGCGTTCGCCTCGAAGTCGTTTCTCACCAAGGCGATGGCAAGGCTCGCCTTCGAGGAGGGGATGACGCTTGACGTCTCGACCGGAGGCGAGCTCGAGGTCGTCCTCGCGGCGGGAGTGCCGGGCGAACATGTCATCTTGCACGGCAACAACAAGTCCGTCGCCGAACTTCGACGCGCGGTCGATACCGGCGTCGGTCGCATCGTCGTCGATTCGTTCGATGAGATCGATCGCCTCGATGCGATCGGGGAACTTGGCGAAACGAGGCTCTCCATCCGCGTCAATCCCGGTGTCGAGGCGCACACGCACGAGTTCATCAGGACCGGTCAGGAGGATTCGAAGTTCGGTCTGTCGCTCGCGTCGGGCGAGGCGGACCGCGCGATCGAGGCGCTGCAGGATCGATTCGGGGACATCGCGGACGGGGCGCACGCGCACATCGGGAGCCAGATCCTCGAGCTCTCCGGGTTCGACCGCGAGATCGAGATCATCGCCCCGTTCATCGGTCGACACGGGTTGCGCGAGTTCGTCGTCGGCGGCGGACTCGGCGTCGCGTACCTCAATGACGAGTTCGCTCCGTCGCTGTCGCACTGGGCGCGAGAGATCGCGACCGCGTGCCAGCGGTCGGGGATCGACGACAGAGTGGCGATCGGTGTCGAACCGGGTCGCGCGATCGTCGCGACCGCGGGGATGACCTGCTACCGGATCGGGACGATCAAGGCGATCGCCGGGTATCGGACCTATGTCGCCGTCGATGGCGGCATGAGTGACAACCCGCGCCCGGTGCTTTATGGAAGCGGGTACGAGGCCTTCCTCGCGCGGTCCGTGCACACGAGACGCCCGTGGCCGGTACGCGTGGTCGGCAAGCACTGCGAGTCCGGCGACGTCATCGTCTCCGACGGCCGACTGCCCGAGGACACGGTCGTGGGTGATCTCCTCGTCACCCCCGTGACCGGCGCGTATGGCTTCGCGATGGCATCGAACTACAACCGCGTGCCCCGTCCACCGGTGATCTTCGTCGCGAACGGTGCGGCGCGAGTCGTCGTCCGGCGCGAGTCGATCGAGGACCTTCTCCGCCTCGAGCCGTGATTGATTAGCGTAAAGGGATGGTTCGCGCCGACCCGGACTCCCGAGATGACCAGCTGACGACCGTTCGGGTCGGTCTTTTGGGCTGCGGAAACGTCGGCGGGGCGCTCGTTGAGCTCGTCGACAAGGAGGCGGACGCGATCTCCGAACGGTCGGGCGTTCACCTCGCGATCACCCGCATCGCGGTCCGCGACCTCACGAAAGACAGAGCGTCGAGCGGGCCTCCGGGGCGCCTCACCGACGATGCGATGAGCGTGGTGGAAGATCCCGACATCGATCTCGTCGTCGAGTTGATCGGCGGGATCGAGCCGGCCCAGTCGCTGATCGAACAGGCACTGCGCCAGGGGAAGTCGGTCATCAGCGCGAACAAGGAGCTGCTCGCGACCCACGGAGCGCACCTCCACGACCTTGCCGCCAAGGCCGGCCGGGACCTGCTCTATGAGGCCTCGGTGGGAGGCGCGATCCCGCTCGTGCGAGCGCTCTCGGTCTCACTCGCCGGTGAGCGGGTCAGCCGGGTGATGGGCATCGTCAATGGAACGACCAACTACATCCTCTCGCGCATGCAGAGTGCGCACACCACCTACGAGGAGGCCCTCGCCGAGGCGATCCGCCTCGGTTTCGCGGAGTCCGACCCGACCGCGGACGTCGAGGGCCACGACGCCGCCGCGAAGACCGCGATCATCGCGAGCATCGCCTTCAATGCCGACGTCTCGGTCGACGATGTGTATCGCCAGGGGATCACCGACATCGACATCGCGGACATCGACTTCGCCCAGCGTCGCGGATACGCGATCAAGCTGCTTGCGCTCGCGGAGCGCGACGGCGAGGGCGAGGACGAGTCGATCGCCGTGCGGGTCCATCCCGCGATGATCAGCAACGACCATCCGCTCGCGCTCGTGAACGGGCCGTTCAACGCGATCTTCGTCGAGGGCGAACACGCCGGGGAGCTGATGCTCTACGGCCGCGGAGCCGGGGGCCAGCCGAGCGCGAGCGCGGTCCTCGGGGACCTGCTCGACGCGGCGCGCGCGCTCAAGCGCGAGACGACCTTCTTGCACCCGGTGAGACGACGCGTGCGGATCCGTCCGATCGACGAGCTCGAGTCGACCTACTGCATCACCCTCGAGGTCCTCGACCGACCGGGGGTGATGGCCGCGGTTGCGGAGGTGTTCGGTCGACACGGAGTCTCGATTCGTTCGATGGAGCAGGTCGGTCTAACCTCGGAGGCCCGTATGATCTTCATCACCCACCTCGCGCTTGAATCCGACGTGCAGGCGACCCTCCAGGGACTCAAGGAGCTCGACTCCGTCGTCCGGGTCGGCGGGCTCGTCCGCGTGATCGGAGACGAGGATGGCGAGTAGCCATGGGAGCGCCCACGGTCTTGCCGACTCCACCGGGCTGACGGGTCCCCACGACGGTCGCGCGTGGGAGGGCATCATCCGCAGGTACGCTGCGTTCCTCCCGGTCAGCGAAAAGACTCCGATCATCTCGCTCCATGAGGGCAACACGCCGCTCCTGCCTGCCCCGCGGCTCAGTGAACGCGTTGGGGCCGATGTCTTCTTGAAGGTCGAGGGCGCGAACCCGACGGGATCGTTCAAAGACCGCGGGATGACAGTTGCCATCTCGAAGGCCGCCGAGGCGGGAGCGCGAGCGGTCGTGTGTGCCTCGACCGGAAACACCTCGGCCTCGGCAGCTGCCTATGCGGCGCGCGCGGGGATGAGTTGCGCGGTGGTGATCCCCGAGGGACACATCGCGCTCGGCAAACTCGCGCAGGCACTCGTGCACGGGGCGCGCGTCGTGCAGGTGCGCGCGAACTTCGACGTCGCGCTCGACATCGTGCGAGAGCTTCCGTCGCGTGCACCGATCGTCGTCGTCAATTCGATCAATCCCGATCGCATCGAGGGTCAAAAGACCGGCGCGTACGAGGTGATCGATGCACTCGGCGATGCGCCGGATGTGCACTGCATCCCGGTCGGCAACGCGGGCAACATCATGGCCTACTGGAGGGGCTATCGCGACTACTACGCGAAGAACCTCTCGACCCGGCTCCCGGCGATGATGGGATTCCAGGCGCTCGGTGCGGCACCGATCGTGCTCGGACACCCCGTCGAGTTTCCCGAGACCATCGCCACGGCGATCCGGATCGGCAACCCCGCCTCGTGGGAGGGCGCGGTCGAGGCAGCGAGGGACTCGGGCGGACAGATCCGCGCCGTGAGTGACGAGGAGATCCTCGAGGCCTACCGGTTCCTCGCCGTCGAGGAGTCGGTGTTCTGCGAGGCGGCCTCTGCCGCGAGCGTCGCGGGCCTGATGAAGTTCGGAGTGCCCAAGGGATCGCGCGTGGTCTGCGTGCTGACCGGGCACGGCCTGAAAGATCCCGATCTCGCGATCTCCCAGGCGCGCGTTCCGGTCACCGTCGACGCCACGCTCGACGCGGTGCTCGCGACCCTTGAGCTCGGGGAGTAGCCGCTCCCGGCGCCCATGCAACGGAGGTTTTCGCCGCCGTTCGGGCGCGCTGATTGCCGAGGGCGCGATTCGGCGTTAGAGTGGAGGTGCAGGCCTTCCTGCCGAGTGCGGTGTCACCGACGTGACCAACGCTCGATTGGCGAAGCTCAGCTAGCAGATATCTGAGATCGCACCTCGCAATCTCCCGGTACGCCGCTCCCTCTTCGGGTTCCTCTGACAGGTGGCGGTCTGCTTGAGGTATTGCCCGGTATTTCGTCTCCGAAGAGAGCACCCTGACAGCGTGCTACCTCACGGGGCATCCGGGCATCCATCTTCGGAGTAGCTGCGAACCCGAACATTCGATGTTCACCCTGAACATCAACAACAAGACCAGGAGCACAATCGATGGCTGGAGCAGATTCACCACGCTCAGTACTCGAGGGCAAGGAGCGGTCGGAGCTTGCCGTCATGGCAGCTGCGCTCGATCTCAGTGTCGCACCACGAGCAAAGAAGTCCGACGTCATCGACGCGATCTTGCAAAAGACCGGCGCCGGCGACGAGGCCGCACCCGCCAAGCGCGGCCCGGGCCGTCCGCGAAAGACCGTGAGCGACCAGGACGGGGCCGGCGTCGAGCACCCAGGTGCCGAGGCCGGCGATGAGCCTGCGAAGCGTGGTCCGGGACGCCCGCGAAAGACCGTCGAGTCCGCGGAGGTCTCGGCGAATCCCGAGCCGGAGACGACCTTCCATGCGACTCCGGTCATCGAGACGGTGCCATCGTCCGAGAGCGGGAATGGCGACGCGGGCCGCAGCGCCTATCCACCTCGCCCCCAGTCCCCGCGTCGAGAGGGCGAGGGACAGGCCCCGCGCCCCCAGGGCCAGAATCAGGCACAGGGCTATCAGGACCGCAACACCCAGAGCCGTGACCCGAACGAACTCGGGAACCGCCGGGGCAGGCGCCGCGGCCGCGGCCGCGACCGCGAGCGCGAGCCGGGTCAGGGACCAAACGGTGTCGAGCCGAGCACGAACTACCAGGGCGAGCTCGTCAATGTGAAGGGGCTACTTGACCTTCGCGAGGAGGGCTACGGATTCCTGCGCACGGGTGGCTATCTCCCGAGCCCCAAGGATGTCTACGTCTCGGTCGGTCTCGTCCGCCGCTTCGCGCTCCGAAAGGGCGACGCGATCGAGGGGGCCTGTCGGGCTGCCTCGTCGAGTGAGAAGTATCCCGCGCTGATCCGCATCGATGCGGTCTCCGGGCACGACCCGGAGGAGGCGAAGGGTCGTTCCCGGTTCGAGGACCTCACACCGCTCTTCCCCGATTCACAGCTGCGTCTCGAGACCGGTGACGATCCGAACAACCTGACGGCGCGCATCGTCGACCTCATCTCCCCGATCGGCAAGGGTCAGCGCGGCCTGATCGTCTCCCCGCCAAAGGCCGGAAAGACCACGATCATGAAGCAGATCGCCCACTCGATCGAGGCCAACAACCCGGAGGTCCACCTCATCGTCCTGCTCGTCGACGAGCGACCAGAGGAGGTCACGGACATGCGCCGTTCGGTCAAGGGCGAGGTCATCGCCTCGACGTTCGACCGTCCGGCCGAGGAGCACACTGCGGTCGCCGAGCTGACGATCGAGCGTGCGAAGCGACTTGTCGAGCAGGGCAAGGACGTCGTCATCATTCTCGACGGAATCACCCGGCTCGCACGCGCGTACAACCTCGCGCAGCCCGCGAGTGGCCGGGTGATGTCCGGTGGAGTCGATTCGGGCGCGCTCTATCCGCCGAAGAAGTTCTTCGGGGCGGCGAGGAACATCGAGGAGGGCGGGTCGTTGACGATCCTCGCGACGGCACTCGTCGAGACCGGATCGCGAATGGACGAGGTCATCTTCGAAGAGTTCAAGGGAACCGGAAACCTCGAGCTTCGCCTTGACCGGCGCCTCGCGGAGCGCCGCCTCTACCCGGCGATCGATGTCAACGGGAGCTCAACCCGGCACGAGGAGCTGCTCTTCCCGCGCTCAGAGCTCCAGCAGGTCTGGAAGTTGCGCCGAGTCCTCAACGCCCTTGACTCTGGCGGTGGCAACCCCGCCGCGGGACTCGAACTCTTGATGGACAAGCTGCGCACGACGAGGTCGAACCAGGAGTTTCTCGCCGAGATCGCGAAGGCGCCCTCGACGACGGCCTAGCCAGAAGCATCCCGCCCGACCGGTCGAGGCTGTCGGTTGCCCGCCGCGCCGTCTCGCGTGACGCGATGGACCCGTCCGGTCGCCGAGGGTGGGTCCCGGGGGAGCGAGCGGTGAGAGGGCCCCTGGCGCTCGGCCGGTCCGGGCGTTCGGTGGCGACCCGTTGACGACTAGTATGGAGGGACCATGAAAACCGAGATCCATCCTGATTACGTGACCGCAACGGTGAAATGCTCCTGTGGAAACTCGTTCGTGACGCGTTCGACCAAGGCAGAGATGCACGTCGAACTGTGCAACGAGTGCCACCCCTTCTACACCGGCAAGCAGAAGCTCGTCGACACCGGGGGCCGCGTGGAGCGTTTCGAGCGCCGCTACGGCCAGCGCAAGACCAAGCGCTAACTCCCTCTCTCTGGTCCCGCCGGAGGTGCATCACCGAGTTTCGGTGTGCGCCCGGTGGTGGACTACTTTCAATCCGTGGCGGAAAACGACCGAATCGATGAATTAGCGCGCGAGTACGCAGAGGTACTGAGCGAACTCAGCCAGCCCGACGTCGCGGGTGACCGCAGGCGTTTCCTCGAACTCTCGCGCCGGCACAAGCAGCTTGAGGCGATCGTCAACGCAGGACATCTCCTGCAACGCGCACGCGGCGATGTCGACGCGGCCAACGAGATGTTCGAACAGAGCCAGGGCGAGGAGCGAGAGCTCGCGCGCGTCGAGCTGAGTGATGCGGAGACAGCTCTGAGCGAGGCCGAGGAGCGTTGGCGCCTCCTGCTCGTTCCCTCTGATCCGAACGACGGCCGCAATGTCATCATCACCATCCGCGGCACCGAGGGCGGCGAGGAGGCAAACCTCTTCGCAAAGGACCTCTATGAGATGTACCTGCGTTATGCGCAGGTGCGGTCGTGGAAGACCGAGACGCTCGGACTCCAGGTCTCCGATCTTGGCGGGATCGACGAGGTGACCTTCCTCGTCAAGGGCGAGGATGCCTGGCAGCGCCTCAAGCTCGAGGGCGGCACGCACCGGGTGCAACGCGTGCCCGCGACCGAATCCCAGGGGCGCATCCACACGAGTGCGGCAACGGTCACGGTGCTGCCCGAGGCGGACGAGGTCGAGGTCGAGATCAACAACTCCGAGCTGCGCGTCGACTACTACCGCAGCACCGGTCCCGGTGGACAGTCGGTCAACACCACCGACTCTGCGGTGCGCATCACCCACCTTCCAACCGGGCTCGTCGTCGCGATGCAAGACGAGAAGAGCCAGATCCAGAACAAGGCCAAGGCCCTCCAGGTGCTGCGCGCCCGATTGCTGAAACTCGAGCAGGACCGTGTCGCCGAGGAGACCTCGAAGGCAAAGCGCGATCAGGTGGGCAGCGGCGGACGGTCGGACAAGATCCGGACCTACAACTTCAAGGAGAACCGGGTCACCGATCACCGGATCGGACTGACGCTCCACAAACTCGACCGCGTGCTCCAGGGTGAGCTCGATGAACTCGTCGACGCTCTGCTTGCCGACGAGCGGGCGCGTCAGCTCGGCGAGGGCTGAACGGGCGGTGACCGATCGTGTGACACCGGCGACCTGGCGGAGCGAGTTGGTGCGCGTCTCGGATGCCCTGGGAGCGGTCCATGAGGCAAGGATCCTCCTCGAGGAGGTCTCGGGCACACCTTTTGCATCGCTCGTGCTTCGACTCGATGATCCCGTCCCGCTAGAGAGGCTCGCGAGGCTCGGGGCACTCGTTCGGTCGCGACTCGGTTCCGTGCCACTGCAGCACCTCGTTGGACACTGGCCCTTTCGCAACCTCGAGCTGCTCGTCGATGCGCGCGCATTGATCCCGCGTCCCGAGACCGAAGAGGTCGTCGGTCGCGCGCTCGCGGAGCTCGCGCGCATCCGCAGGTCGCTCGGCGACCAAGGGGCAAACGGACCGCGCCTCAGTGTCGTGGATCTTGGCACGGGATCGGGCGCGATCAGCTGTGCGATCGCGGACGAGGACGATGGAGTCGAGGTCATCGCAGTTGATCTCTTTGCAGATGCACTCGCGCTCGCGGCAGAGAATGTCGGAGGGCTCCGCGAGGGCGCCCGGGAGCGCATCGAACTCCGGCTTGGCAGCTGGTACGGACCACTTGCGACGGTCCCACCCGGCTCGGTCGACTGCATTGTCGCGAACCCCCCGTATGTCGACGAGGCCGCGTGGCGCGATCTCGAGCCGGAGGTGCGCGACCATGATCCGTATTCGGCGCTCGTCTCGGGACCGAGTGGATTGGAGGACCTCGCGACGATCATCGCCGGCGCCCCGCGGCTGCTCCGAGCACACGGAGCACTCGTCTGCGAGATCGGCGCGGACCAGTCCGGCGCGGTGCGCGAGCTTGCCGCCCGTGCCGGCTTTGGCGACATCGAGATCGCGAGCGATCTCGTGGGGCGCGACCGCGTCCTTGTCGCCCGGGGGCCAGATGCATAGTCGACACGCGATCGGCGAGGAGGACTTCACGCGCGCGAGTGCCCGCCTGCTTTTGGGCGAGGTCGTCGCCGTACCGACGGACACGGTCTATGGACTCGGAGTCGCGCTCATGGTGACGGGCACCACGCAGGCGCTGTTTGGGACGAAGAAGCGTCCGCGTTCGGTCGCCGTGCCGGTGATGGTCGCGGACCTCGCGCACGCGCTCGGCCTGTGTCAGGAGGACGCGCGGAGCGCGCTCCGCGCGGTCGGGGAGGTGTTCTGGCCGGGGGCACTCACGCTGGTCGTGGCACGCGACGCCTCGTGCACCTTCGATCTCGGGGGTGACCCTTCGACGGTGGGAATCCGCGTCCCGGCCCTCCCGGCGCTCCGGGAGCTGTGCCGCCGTGTCGGCCCCCTCGGAGTGACGAGCGCGAATCTGCACGGCGGCACTCCGTGCACGACGCCCGGTGAGCTCCGCGCGGTCTTCGGTGAGGAGCTCGCCATCCTCGACGGAGGTGAGTGTGCCGGAGCCGTATCGAGTGTGATCGATCTCACACAGGCGGAGCCGAGGGTGCTTCGCGAGGGTGCGGTATCTCTGGAGATGGTGCTCGACGCCCTCGGGCGGGGGTGATCGATAGCTGATGAGCGGCGTCGCCCCCGCCGATAGGCGAGGTGTGATGTCACTACACTTGCGCTGTGCGAATCGCTCTCGGCTCCGATCACGCGGGCCTCGATCTCAAGAACCTCCTCGCTGCCCATCTCCAAAACAAGGGTCACGACCTCAAGGACCTCGGCACCCACGCCCCCGACTCGGTCGACTATCCCGACTTCGGGGAGGCGGTGGGCCGCCTCGTCGCCGCCGGGGATGCGGACTTCGGGGTCTGCTGCTGCGGGACGGGGATCGGGATCTCGATCGCCGCGAACAAGATCCGCGGTGTGCGCGCAGCTGTCGTGCACGATGTGACCACGGCGCACCTCGCGCGCGAGCACAATGATGCGAATGTGATCTGCTTCGGGTCACGAGTCATCGGGACGCTCGTCGCGATCGAGGCGCTTGAGGCATTCCTGTCGGCAACGTTTGCGGGCGAGCGCCACGCTCAACGAATCGCAAAGATCCATCGTCTTGAGGAGGCGCAGTGAGTATCGAGGACCAAGGTTCATTGTTTGATTCCGATCCCGAGGTCGCGAAGATTCTCGCCGACGAACTCAATCGCCAGCGCACCACCTTGCAGCTCATCGCTTCCGAGAACTTCACCTCGCCAGCGGTCATGGCCGCGACGGCGTCGGTGTTGACGAACAAGTACGCGGAGGGATACCCCGGTCGTCGTTACTACGGCGGCAATGTGTTTGCGGATGCCGTCGAGGATCTTGCGCGCGAGCGTGTCAAGCAGCTGTTCGGCGCGGAGCACGCGAACGTCCAGCCCCATGCGGGAGCCTCCGCGAACCTCGCCGTCTTCCTCGGCGTGGCCCAGGCGGGCGACACGATCCTTGCGATGCGCCTCGACCAGGGTGGACACCTGACGCACGGCTCTCCGGTCTCGATCACCGGCAAGACGTACCGGTTCGTCTCCTATGGCGTGACCCCGGCCAAAGAGGACGGCTCCGGCGAACGCATCGATCTTGACCTCGTGCGCGACCTCGCTCTTCGCGAGCGGCCGCGCATCATCGTCGCGGGTACCACCGCGTACACCCGCATCATCGATCCCGTGCCCTTCCGCGAGATCGCCGACGAGGTGGGAGCTCTGTTCATGTTCGATGCGGCGCACCCCGCGGGGCTGATCGCCGGAGGCGAGCACCCGAATCCCGTCGGGGTCGCGGACATCGTGACCTTCACGACGCACAAGACCCTTCGTGGCCCGCGTGGCGGGGCGATCCTTTGCAACCAGGAGTTTGCAAAGGCGATCGACGCCGCGGTGTTCCCGGGTCTCCAGGGAGGTCCGCTCGAGCACGTGATCGCCGCCAAGGCAGTCGCATTCGCAGAGGCGATGCGGCCGAGCTTCAAGGACTACGCGTCGCGCGTCGTCACCAATGCCGCGGCCCTTGCCGATGCACTGGCGTCCGAGGGATTCCGGCTCGTCGCTGGAGGCACGGAGAATCACCAGATCATCGTCGACCTGCGAACCTTCGACGCGGACCTCACCGGAAAGGCCGCCCAGGACGCGCTCGACCGGGCGGGGATCACCTGCAATCGCAACCAGATTCCCGACGATCCGCGCTCTCCGTTCGTGACAAGCGGACTGAGACTCGGCACGCCTGCGGAGACGACGGCCAACATGGGCGTCGTCGAGATGGCCACGATCGGTTCGCTGATCGGACGCGTCCTTCGCGACCACGAGAACGAGCGCGTGCTCAGCGCGGTGCGCGAAGAGGTGCGCGTGCTCTGTTCGACCTTTGACCCGTATCCGGACGCCATCGTCTCCTAGATGCTCCATTGCAAAGGCGTGGGTGAAGTCACGTGACGAACCACGAGGCCTATCTCGCAGTCTTCGTCATTGCAATCGGCTTGACCTATCTCCTCAGCTTTCCCATCCGGTCGCTTGCAATCCGCTTCGGCGCGGTCGACCGGCCGGGGAAGGATCACATCCACACGCGCCCGACCCCGACCGTCGGCGGTGCCGCGATGTTCCTCTCCTTCGCCATCACGATGGAGATCGCCTCGCATTTCGGCGCGCTCGACCAGATCTTCCATGGCTCGTCCGAACCACTCGGCGTCGTCGCCGCGGGGTTGGTCATCTACCTCGTCGGACTGGTCGATGACATCCGCCATATCTCCGCGCCCGCCAAGGTCGCGGGTCAGGTGCTCGCCGCGATGGTCCTCGTCTTTCTCGGCGTCACGATGTACTACTTCAAGCTTCCCTTCGATGCCTCGATCATCTCCCTGACTCCATCGATCCTTCCGCTGGTCACCGCCGTGTGG
>DAIDIA010000251.1 GCA_027459565.1 Acidimicrobiaceae bacterium
AGAACGGCGAAGGGCGAGAGCGGAAGACCGCGAAGAGGAACGCAACCGCGACCAGCGAACGTTCTCCGCCCGACAGGAGCGAGAGGCGGCGCACATTGCGCCCCGCGGGCCTCGCCTCGATCTCGATACCCGTTGTGAGGAGGTCATCGGGCGCGGTCAGCACCAGTTGGCCCGATCCGCCGGGAAAGAGCGAGGCGATCAGCTCGCCGTAGTGATGCTGCACATCCGCGAAGGCGCGGGAGAAGACATCGACGATCTCCGCGTCGATCACGCGGATCACCTGGTTGAGTTCACGCCGGGCGCTGCGCACATCCTCGAGCTGTGTCTCGAGAAAGCTGTTCCTCGCCTCGAGCACGAGGAGCTCCTCGCGCGCGAGGGGATTGACGGGGCCGAGCGAGGCGAGTTCGCGCTCAAGAAGTTCACGCCGCTCGGTGGGATCGACCCCCGGTTCGAGTTCGGGAAGCTCCGCGCGAAGCGCCTCCTCGAGCGTCGCTCCGAGTTCGTTGGTGAGATGCGCGATGGCGTTCTCGTGCCGGATCCGTCGCTCCGCCTGTTCGATCTCGAGCGCCTGGCGGCGGTCGCGCACCCGGTCGCGTTCGGCGAGTGCCTGCTCGCGCGTTGCGCGCAGTGCCGCGAGTCGCTCGCGGAGCGCGCGGGACTGTTCAACACGCTGTGTCCGCTCGGCCGCGATCTCCCCGGCCTGTTGCGCGAGCGTCGATGCGAGCCGCTCGAGTTCACGCCCGAGCGCCTCGTAGGCAAGCTCCTCGATCGCGAAATCGCCGTGGCGTTCTTGTGCGCGAAGCCTTGACTCGCGCCGCTCGACGATCTCTGCATCGAGTTCAACGCGGCGCTCGAGCAGGAGCCTCCTTCGCTCCTCGAGTCCGGCCGCGCGAACCTCGAGATCGCGCCGGAGCGCGCCAACGGCTCGCGCACGACTCTCGAGGTCGCGTCTCGCGTCGGCTGCCTTCGCTGCGCGTTCGCGAACGGCGGACTCCTCGGTCTCGAAGAGTTCAAGCTGGCGTTGGGAGCTCGCTACCCGGTCACCGACGCGCGCCGCCTCCGCATCGATCTCCGCGATCTCCGCCTCCGTCACGCGGATCTGTGCGGCGCGTTCCTCAAGTTGAGTGATGACCAACGAGTGACGCGCCTCGAGCGCCCTCACCGTGTCATTGAGCCGGTCGAGGTTGCGCACCGCGTCGCGCTGGCGAACGATCAGCGCCTCGCGTTGACCGCGGAGCTCCTCGAATGTGCCAAGGAGCCTTGCGACCTCGGCCTCGGCCTCGACCTGGAGTGCGATCGATTGCTCAAGCGCCTGTCGGGTTGCCCCCGATCGCCCGGCCCCGATCCGCCAGCCAATGCGCGAGAACCGGTCGCCCTCCCTTGTGACGATGACGAGCGAGGGGTTCAAAAGGGAGAGATCGGCGGCTCGGTCGAACCCCTCCTCGCACAGGTACACGTCCTCAAGGAGCAGATCGAGAAGGGCGTTGACCTGCGCTGTCTCGGCACCGACGACACCGCGGAGCGCGACGAGCCCCGGAGGCCCGACGGGACGATCGCGTACTTGAGGTGACTCAGGACTGACCAGCAAAGAGCCCGACTCCTCGAGCGACCGGAGGTGCACGAGCGCCGCGCGGGCACTCCCTGGCGAATCGACGACGGCACTGTTGAGCAGTCCCTCGAGCGCAGCCTCGAACGCCAACGCGTCGCGCTCATCGATGCGGACGAGATCGATGAGCGTGCCGAGTACACCCGATACCGAACCGAGTCGTTCGACGCCCGCCCTCGCGCGCGTCTCGTCGAGCGCGGTCGAAAGCGCCTCGACGCGCCCGGCGAGTCCATGGAGCCGTTCGGTCGCCTCGTTCTTCTGGCGCTCGGACTCTCCATAGAGCGCCTCGACGCGCGCGAGCTCTTGCTCGATCGCCTCTCTCGCCATCGTCGCGGCGACCTGTTCGAAGCGTTCGGCCCCGACCGATTCGGTCAGCGAGGCGACCTCTTCGACGAGGGCGTCGCTTTGGCGCCGAAGCGATTCGAGACGCTCGCTCAATCGTGCGTGACGTTCTCTCGTGGAGGCGAGCTCTTCGAGCGCGCTCGTCGTCTCGTTTCTCACCGCGGCTGCGGCCTCGATGATCTGCGCGGGTACGACGTCGCTGTAGAGCTCCGCGTGCGCGACCTCGGCCTCGACGAGCGCCGCCTCGGTCTCCGCGAGCCTCTCCCACTCGGGCCCGAGGCCGACCGCATCGTGTTCGGTGCGCGCGAGATCCGCGTCGAGGCGCACGAGCGAATCCTCGAGGGCGACGAGCCCCGCGACATCATCGAGTGCCGCGGTCAACTCGGCGCCGGCTTTGCGGCGCTCGCTGATCAGGACAAGCATGCCCTTGGTCCGCTCGAGCAGTTGGTCGAAGCGTCCGACGATCGGCGCGAGCTCCTCGACGAGTGATCGACCGAGTTCATCCTCGCCCTCTTCGATCGCCGCCTCTGTCTCCTCCGAGACGAGGTGCAGCCGCGATTCTTGTCCGTGGAGCAGGTCGACCGTCTCGGTCGTCTCCGCGGTCTGGCGCTCGAGGGCGGAGATCTCCTGGCCCGACAGGTAAAGCCCGAGCGCGCGCAGTTCGACATCGAGCTCCTCGTAGCGCAACGCCGAGGCGGCCTGGCGCTCGAGCGGACGCAGCTGACGCCTCACCTCGCGAAGCAGGTCCTGCAGGCGCATCAACGCGGACTCCGAGGAGTCGAGTCTTCTCACCGCGCGCTCTCGACGGCGGCGGAACTTCAAGACGCCAGCCGCCTCCTCGATGACCATGCGCCGATCCTCGGGGCGCGCCTCGAGGATCGCGCCGAGCTGTCCCTGTCCCACGATGACGTGCTGCTGGCGTCCGACTCCGGTATCCGAGAGCAGCTCTTGCACGTCGAGCAGGCGACAGGGCACGTCGTTGATCGCGTACTCGCTCTCGCCGGAGCGAAACAGCGTGCGCTTGATCGTGACCTCGGAGAAATCGATCGGCAGACGACGCGAGGTGTTGTCGATGACGAGCGAGACCTCGGCGCGACCCAGTGGAGCGCGCTTGTTCGGGCCGTCGGTTCCGGCGAAGATGACGTCGTCCATCTTCGTCGACCGGACGACCCGTGGTCCCTGCGCACCGAGCACCCAGGCGACGGCGTCGACCACGTTCGACTTGCCTGAGCCATTCGGGCCGACGATGACGGTGACCCCCGGTTCGAGGTCGAGGGTGGTCGGATCGGCGAAGGACTTGAAGCCCTTCATGGTCAGCGATTTGAGATACACGGCAGTCTCACGTTACCCGCCAGGGCAGGGACGAACGGAGGCGAAACGCGCATTCCCGGACATTTTCACAACTCATTGCTCCGACCCTTCGCGCGCGACGCGCGCCCGGTGAATGCGAGGGCTCAAC
The DNA here is from genome assembly GCA_027459565.1 of Acidimicrobiaceae bacterium. GTDB lineage: Bacteria > Actinomycetota > Acidimicrobiia > Acidimicrobiales > Bog-793 > CAIVND01. The sequence continues at coordinate 3,408 of DAIDIA010000251.1, forward strand.
GCTGACAACGCGGGCAAAAGTGCGCCGAGCGACCGGCGAGCATCCGGCGCTCGATCGGCGTCTTGCACCGATGACAGGTAAGGCCCGCCCTTCCATAGACCTCGTGGTGGTCCTGGTACCGACCGAGCCCTCCGATGAGGTCTCTGTAGCGCTCGTCTCGGAGCGTCGAGCCGTGCTTGGCGATCGCCCTCTCGAGAACGAGGCGCGTGGCTCTCGCGACCTCGTCGTGCTCAGCGGCGGTCAGGCTGGAGCCCGGCCGCGTGGGAAGCACGCCAGCGAGGTAGCAGATCTCGTCTCCGTAGATATTGCCGATTCCCGCGACCACGCGCTGGTCGAGGAGCAGTGTCTTGAGCGCCACCCTGTTGTTCGCGAGAAGTCCACCGAAGCGCTCCGCTACCAGGCCCACCACGACCCGCTCACCGGCCTTCCAAACCGCTTCGTCCTCACCGACACCGTCGCTCAAGCAAGAAGCCGAGCGGAATCGACAGAAGAACTGCTGGCCTTGGCTCTCATCGACCTAGACCACTTCAAACTGGTCAACGACTCTCTGGGGCATCCCAAGGGCGACGAACTACTCAGAATCGTGGCCGAGCGGGTGAGCTTCCCCGACCACCCTTACCTGACCGTGCGACTGGGCGGCGACGAGTTCGCCGTCGTATGGACCCCCAGCACTGACGGAAGCGACATCCCAGACTTCGCCGCCGACCTGCTAGCTCGGATCGCTCTACCCATCACCATTGACCCGGGGGCGGAGGTGAACATAAGCGCGAGTATCGGACTCACTACCACGCCGTGCTCGTCCGCCGACACCACCACGCTCCTGCGCCAAGCTGACCTCGCCCTCTACCATGCCAAGAAATCCGGTC
>DAIDIA010000252.1 GCA_027459565.1 Acidimicrobiaceae bacterium
CGCCTATCCCGGATCGGTGGCAGCGTCCGCGATGACACGCGAGGGGGTCGAGGAGGTTTTCGTCGCCATCGCCGAGCAGCTGCGCATCGCGGACCGCGCGGTCGATCTCGATATCCCCTACGAGCGCGGCGACGTCATCGCCGCGGTGCACCGCGCCGGCGAGGTCGTCGACCTCACGGACGTGGGGGATCACTTAGTGTTGAGGGCGCGTCTCGACGAGCAGGCGCGCCGGCGCTTCCTGGAGTTCGTGCGACGCCACAGCCCCGACGAGGTTCCGAGTGCCGAGGGAGAGAGCGAATGAAGACCGTGGCAACCGAGCCGACCATTCCCTTTGATCCACCCACCTACCCCTATGACCGCCTCGCTCCGATCGAGCGGGTCGCCAATGGATTCGATGGGGGAGTCGTCGACCTCTCGATCGGGACGCCGTGCGACCCCCCGCCCGCGAGCGTCATCGAGGCGCTCGCGAACTCGGGCGCGGAGCGGGGTTATCCACCCTCGATCGGAAGCGCCCGGCTCCTCGAGGCGGCGCGTGACTGGATGGCGCGTCGGTTCCTCGTCCGCGTCGAATCCGACCAGCTCGCCGCGTGCATCGGCACCAAGGAGCTGGTTGCCGGGATTCCCCAGTGGCTCAGGCTCCGTCATCCGACCCGAGACACGGTCTTGCATCCCGCAACCGCGTATCCGACCTACGAGATGGGCGCACTCCTCGCGAGATGCCGCGCTGTCGCGGTCCCCGCGCGCCCCGACGGCACACTCGCGCTCGAGGCGATCGAGGAGTCCGACATCGAACGCGCGCTGTGCCTATGGTCCAACAGTCCGTCGAACCCGACGGGGGCGCTCGATGATCTCAAGGGTGTCGCCGAGTGGGGGCGGCGCCACCAGATCCCGGTGTTCTCCGACGAGTGCTACTGCGAGTTCACCTGGGAGGGCCCCGCGAGGTCCATCCTCGAGCACGGACTCGAGGGAGTGGTGGCCGTGCACTCGATCTCCAAGCGCTCGAACTGCGCGGGGCTCCGTGTCGGGTTCTTTGCGGGGGACCCCGACCCTGTGCACTACCTCGTCGAGGTGCGTCGTCATGCCGGGTTCATGGTGCCCGGGCCGATACAGCTCGCTGGCGCGGTCGCGCTCGAAGATGACGAACACGTACGCGTCCAGAGGGACCGGTACCAGCGCCGACTGCTGCGTTTCGCGGCGATCCTCGACGACCTCGGTGTCCACGCGACGATTCCCGACGGTGGCTTCTATCTCTGGGTGACCGCACCGGACGATGGATTCGGTGGCGAGATGCACGCAGGTGAAGGTCCGGAATGGGGGCTGACGCGGGCCCTTGCCGCGCGCGGCGGTGTGCTCGTGAGCCCCGGCGAGTTCTATGGAACGTCCGGGATCGGAAAGATCCGCGTCGCTCTCGTCGCGCCGGACGAGCGCCTCGAACTCGTCGCCAACCGGCTGTTTCACTGATCGATCGCCTCCGTGGCCCGCTCGTGCGCGCTGAGAGAGAACCTCGCGGCGCCCGCGCGCGCAGGTGCATAGAGTTGTCGAGATGAGCGACCTCCTCTTCGAGACCGCACAGCTCGTTGACATCGCCTCGGTGAGTCGCGCGGAGCGCGAGCTTGCGGACCTTGTCGCGCAAAGACTCGGCGCACTCGACCTCTTCGAGACGGTGCGCATCGCGGACAACATTGTCGCCCGGACCCATCTCGGACGCGCATCGCGTGTCGCACTTGCTGGCCATCTCGACACCGTGGTGCCGAACGGCAACGCGCGCGCGGACATCCAGGGCGACATGCTCTACGGGGTTGGCAGCGCGGACATGAAGAGCGGCCTCGCGATCATGCTCGACCTCGCCGAGCACGCGGTCGAACCCACCCATGACATCTCATTGATCTTCTACACCTGCGAGGAGATCGCCCGTGAATTCTCGGGTCTCCACGCGATCGCGGCGGCGGCGCCTGACCTGTTGAGCGCCGATGTCGCGGTGCTGCTCGAGCCGACGAACGCGTTGATCGAGGCAGGATGCCAGGGTGTGGTGCGCATCCGGGTGCTGCTCAAGGGCGAGCGCGCGCACTCGGCGCGCCCGTGGACCGGCGTCAACGCAATCCACCGGCTGGGTGAGGTGCTTGCGCGTGTCGCAGTGTTCGACGAGCGCGCGCCGGTGATCGATGGCTGTCGCTACCACGAGACGCTCCAGGCGACCTCGGTGGAGGGAGGGGTTGCGGGCAACGTCATTCCCGACCTCGTGACCTTGACGCTCAGTCACCGGTTCGCCCCTGACCGGAGCGTTGACGAGGCCTTTCAGACACTGGTTGCCTATCTCGAACCAGCGCTCGATCGGGCACTCGGCGATGACATCGAACTCGTCGACTTCGCCCCGGCGGCGCCGCCCTCGCTCGATCACCCACTCTTGCAGTCGCTGGTGCGAGCGAGCGGCGCGACCCCTCTCGCGAAGATTGGATGGACCGACGTGGCGTTCTTCTACGAGCACGGCATTCCCGCGGCGAACTTTGGACCCGGCGACCCACTGGTCGCGCACAGCGCCGGTGAATATGTCCGTCGGCAAGAGCTCGTCCGCGTGCACCGGGCGCTCGCCGAGGTGCTTGGCATCACCGCGGGCGCACACACCTGAGCGAGTTCGAGTTTGGTACGGGGGGGGGCGACCAGAGCCCTTCTGACGCGCTGCGCCGTGCTAGAGGCGACGCAGGACGGTGACGACCTTTCCGTAGATCGTTACCTCGTTGGCGGCGAGGTCCATGATGGAAAAGTCGGGATTTGAGGGAACGAGAAGCACCCGCGCGCCCTGGCGCCGGTAGGTCTTGACCGTTGCCTCCTCGTCATTGATACCGGCGACGACGATCTCGCCCTCGTTCGCCTCGGGCTGCGATCGCACGACGACCAGATCTCCGTCGAAGATCCCCGCCCCGATCATCGAATCGCCGCGCACGCGCAGCATGAACAGCTGCCCGGGTCCGGTCAGGTCCTCGGCGATGGGAAGGACCTCCTCGATGTTCTCCTCGGCGAGTACGCCGGTGCCTGCTGCGACGCTGCCGAGTAGCGGCACGTTCGCGACGGGGCGTGTCGAGATCGCCGCTCCCGAT
>DAIDIA010000253.1 GCA_027459565.1 Acidimicrobiaceae bacterium
AAGGAGCCGGTCTCGTCCGCGCGAGCGCCCATCACCACGACCTGACGGGCAAGATCTCTGTCTGCGATCACCTTGACGCGATGCGCCGTACGCGAGGTGCGGATCACGAGCTCCTCGCCGTCATTGACTCCAAGCCGTGCGAGCTCCTGGGGATGCACGCGCAACCCCGATGGCGCGTGGAGCGGAGCGAGCGAACTGCTCGACTGCACGAGCGTGCCCTGATCGTAGAGGTCTCGCCGGACCGAGAGCCGGTAGGTGTACGAGTCCGCCTTCGGGGCAACGACCAACGGGGCTCCCCCGAGCGTGCGCGCGAGGAGGGCCATTCCATCAGAGACGCTCTGGCCGACATCGCTCGCCAGAGTGGTTGCCGCGGTCCTTCCCAGCCGGATGGGCGCGCCCTGTTCCTCGACGGACGCTATGCCCGGCGTCGCGATCGGGTCGAGGAGCCGCCCACGGATTCCCGCCGCAACCCTGCGGACCGGCACCACCACACCCTCCCGTCGCGCATCTGCGTTCGCAAGCTGGAGATTCACGCCATGGTAGGCGGGAGCAAGCGCAGCAATCTCCTCCGAGATTTCCGAGAGGCTCTCAAAACCGAGGTCGGATCCGAGCATCCTTGCCATCTCGGATGCGACCATCCATGCGGGCCACGAGACTCCGGGGGGAACGATCTTCTGGCTCGTGGGCGCCACGCGGCCCTCGATGTTCGTCACGGTCCCGTTGCGCTCACCTTCGCCGGCAACGGGTAGAACGACCGTGGCTGCGGAGATTGTCGCGTCGTGATGCGTGCCAATCGCGATCACGGTGGGGATCCTCTCGAGCGCACGCCGTGCAAGGTCTCGATCAGGGACATCGGAGCGCACATCGGCTCCGAGGGTGAAAAGCACCCTGATCTTTCCCCGTGATGCGGCCTCAAGTGTTCCGATCGCGTCAGAACCCGGCTCCAGAGGCACCGATCCCCATGCTCGCTCGAGGGCGTCTCTCCCCTCTTCCAGAGTGACGCGACCCGGCAGAATTCCCGGGGCGAGTCCCATGTCGAGCGCTCCGTGAACATTCGCCCGCCGCAGCGCACTGAGAAAGCGCGCCTTTGGAAAGAGGCGGTGGAGCGTCGCAGCCGCCGAGGCAGCGACCGGGGCAGACTCCCCGAGGTCACCCCGACCGAAGACGACGACAAGCCCGTCGCCACCTTCGCCGAGCCCGGCCAGAGAGAGCGCCGACCTCGCCGACGCGATCTGATCCGGGTCGAGACCGAGGGTATCGATATTGGACTCGCCGGCGATCAATGCCACGACGCGTGCAAGATCACCGGGGACGTACCGGACGCTCGTCGCATGCTTCGAGAGCGATGTCGCGACCGGCGAGCAGTCGATCACCGTCGTTGACCCGCTTTCGGCTGACCTGCGAAGCCGGAGGAAGAGCACGGGAAGCTCCTCGCGGAGATCCTGGTTCAAGACGATGACAACCTTCGCCGCCGCGGCCTCGTTGATCGTCGCGCGCGGCAATCCGAGGACCAGCTCGGCAGGCAGTCCGTCACCGAGTTGGGCATCGACCGAGTCTGTCCCGATCACCGACTTTGCAAGCTTGGCAAAGGCAAACGCATCTTCATTGGTAAGGCGTGCGCCCCCAATGAACGCAATCGCCGAAGGGCCGTCTTCGCGGAGCGCCTCTTTCACCGCATCACTCGCCGCGAGAAGCGCGTCGTGCCAGGTACTCTCATCGAGGCCCCCGCCGCGGTTCAGCAGTGGGGCCGTCAGACGGCTGCTGGCGTGCACGGCCTCGAATCCGAAGCGGCCCTTGTCACAGAGCCAGCTGCGATTCACGCTGTCGACGTCAACGCCGAGAAAGCGCACGAGCGCGCCCGCCGAGGACTGGGCAACAGTGCGGCACCCGACTGCGCAGCTCTCACAGGTACTCTCGGCCTGCTCGAGGTCCCACGGGCGTGACTTGAAGCGGTACGGACTCGCGGTCAGCGCACCGACGGGACAGATCTGCACGGTGTTGCCGGAAAAATATGACGAGAACGGCTCAAGCCCAAAGGGCGCGACCTCGATCTCGGAGCCACGAAAGGCAAAGTCGATCAGCGCCTCGCCTGCCACCTCGGACGCGAACCGGGTGCACCGCGCGCACTGGATGCAACGCTCTCGGTCAAGTGCGACGAGAGGTCCGATGTCGATCGGTTTTGGCCAGTGTCGCTTCTGCTCGATAAAGCGCGTCTCTCCCGGGCCATGAGCCATCGCCTGGTCCTGAAGCGGACACTCGCCGCCCTTGTCACATACCGGACAGTCGAGAGGATGGTTGACGAGAAGGAATTCGAGGACTCCCTCTTGCGCCTTGCGGGCCTTCGGTGAATTGGTGATGACCTCCAGGCCCTCCGCGACGTGAAGGTAGCAAGACGGCTGGAGGCTGAAGCCACGCGGACCGGAGACCTCGACGAGGCACATCCGACAGACACCGACCGGCTCCATCCGGGGGTGGTAGCAGAATCTCGGAATGAACACGCCCGCGCGCTCTGCGGCCTCGATGATCAGCTCACCGGGGCGCGCCTGCACGATCTCCCCGTCGATTGTCACCGGGACCGTCGCCGGCGTCTCGCGCGCGCTCATCTCAAGTTCAGTCATCGGTGGCTTCCCATCGGACAGCGGCCCTCTCGAATATGGGCAGAGTACTCATCCCGGAACATCCGGATCGATGAGGCGATCGACGAGGGAATCGAGGGCCCGAGCACGCAGATCGTCGTCTGCTGCGGCGGCCAGGACAGACCGGGAGCGATGTTGTCACAGACGTCCATCAGAAGATCGAGATCGGCCTCGCGCCCGTTGCCCTCTTCGATGCGGCGGAGAATCTGCTCGAGCCAGTCTCCACCCTCTCGGCATGGAGTGCACTGGCCACACGACTCGCGATGGAAGAACCGGGTTATTCGCCAGGCTGCCCGGACGACGCAGGTGCTCTCGTCCATCACCACGACCGAGCCCGAGCCGAGCATCGATCCTGCCTTTCCGACAGCATCCTGGTCGAGACCGAGATCGAGTTCGTCTGGACCAAACCACGGAGCAGAGACTCCGCCGGGAATGAAGGCCTTGAGCGACCGCCCCTCCTTCACGCCCGCTCCGAGTGTCGGATCGAAGATGAGGTCGCGGAAGGTGGTCTTTGACATCTCCAGCTCGTACCAACCGGGTCGGTTCACCCGGCCCGAGAGCGCGAACAGTCGCGTCCCGGTCGAAGATCCCGCACCGAGAGCGGCAAATGCGTCGCCCCCATTGAGCACGATCCAGGGGAGATTCGACATTGTCTCGATGTTGTTGACGACGGTCGGCTGGCCATAAAGGCCCTGGACTGCCGGGAAGAACGGCGGTTTGATCCGCGGCAATCCCCGCTTTCCCTCAAGACTCTCGAGAAGTGCCGTCTCCTCACCGCAGATGTACGCGCCCGCACCGGGGTGGATCACGAGATCGATCGAGAACGAGGAGCCGAAGATGTTCTTGCCGATTGCTCCGATTTCATAGGCCTCGTTGCACGCCTGCTGCAGCCGCTCGAGGCCGAGCGCGAACTCGCCACGACAGAAGATGAAGATCTGCGAGGCGCCGATTGCGTAGGCGCAGATCAGCGTGCCCTCGATGATCTGGTGCGGGTCGCGCTCGACCAGCAGGTGATCCTTGAACGTCGCCGGCTCGCTCTCATCGCCGTTGACCACGAGATACGAGGTCGGAGCCGAGCGCAGCATCGACCACTTGCGGCCGGCGGGAAATCCTGCGCCGCCGCGACCGAGCAGGCTCGCCCTGTTCACCTCATCGGCGACCTCCTCGCGCGACATGGTGAGCGCCTTCTTGAGTCCGTCGTATCCGCCGGTCTCGAGGTACCGCGACAGCGTGTGCGAGTCCTCGTATCCCATCCTGCGCGTGACTATCGGCGCCGCGTTGGTGATCATTGCGCCACCTCGTTCTCTCGATCCGAGACCAGCCCGACCGTGCGCTCCACTCGGTTCAGTACGCCATGCGGTGGCACCACGTCATCGAGACGCCCCGATAAAAGATCGTCCACCAAGGCATCGAATGACTCGGGCGCGAGGGGTCCGAAGAACCGATGATTGACCTGCACACATGGCGCGGTATCACAGGCCGCAAGACATTCAGCCTCTTCAATGGTGAACTTTCCATCCTTGGTCGTCTGGCCGACATGGACCCCGAGTCGGTGCTCGGCGTGCTCGAGCAACTCGAATGCTCCATTCAAAAGACATGCGATGTTGGTGCACATCGCGATCACGTAGGTGCCGACCGGCTCGGTGTGCAACATGTCATAGAACGTCGCGGTTCCGTAGACCTCGGCCGGCGTCACGCCAACGAGTCTGGCAATATCTTGCATTGCCTCCTCGGTGAGGAATCCATCCTGAGACTGCGCGAGGTGGCAGAGCGGGATGAGCGCCGATCGATCCTTTGGATAGAGCGAAATGAGCTGCGCTGCACGCTCGAGGTTTTCAGGGCTGAGATGAGCCACTAGCGGTCTACCTCTCCGAGAACAGGGTCAACCGAGGAGAGGACCGCGATCGCATCCGCCATCAATCCACCGCGCAACAGAGCCGGCACGCTCTGGAGATTGACGAAACTCGGCGCCCGCATGTGCATGCGATACGGCTTGTTCGAACCATCCGAGACCAGATAGCAGCCGAGTTCGCCGCGGGGTGACTCGACTGCGACATACACCTCGCCCTCGGGAGGCTCGAACCCGCGCGTGTAGAGCTTGAAGTGATGGATGAGCGCCTCCATCGACTCGTCGATGCGTCCGCGCGGCGGCGGAGTCACCTTCGCATCCTGGACCCGGTAGTCACCACTCGGCATCCGCTCGAGCACTTGGCGAACGATCCGGATGGACTCGCGGATCTCGTTCATGCGGACCGCGTACCGGTCGAAGGTGTCCCCGACGGATCCGACGATCACGTCGAAGTCAACCTCGTCATAGGCGAGATAGGGCTCAGCCCGACGGATGTCGTAGGCGACTCCTGAGGCACGAAGCAAGGGACCGGTCGCGCTGAGCGCGAGCGCGAGATCGGGACCGAGGACACCGACCCCCTCGGTGCGTTCACGAAAGATCGGCTGTCCGGTGAGGAGCTCGTCGTAGTCGTTGAGTCTCGACTCGATCGTGTCCATCATCACCTCGACGTCGTCCTCCCAGCCGTCCGGGAGATCCGCGGCAACTCCACCGGGTCGGATGTAGTTCGTGTTCATCCGCAGTCCAGCGGTCTTTTCAAAGAACGAAAGGATGAGGTCGCGCTCACGGAAGCCAAAGATCATCATCGTCGTCGAGGCGAGGTCCATGCCGTTCGTCGCCGCCCAGGTGACATGCGAACAGATCCGGTTGAGCTCTGCCATGAGCATGCGGATCCAGATCGCCCGGGGTGGAATCTCCACCTCAAGGAGACGCTCGACCGCGAGACAAAAGACCAGCTCGTTCGAGATGGGCGAGAGGTAGTCCATCCGGGTGACGTTGGTCGTGCCCTGTACATAGGTCAGCTCTTCAGCGGTCTTTTCCATCCCGGTATGGAGATAGCCGATGATCGGCTTCGAGCGCAGCACGGTCTCTCCTTCGAGTTCGAGCATGATGCGCAGCACGCCATGGGTCGACGGATGCTGGGGTCCGAGATTGATGATCATCGTCTCGCCGGCGCCAAATCGCACCTCGGACTGGCGCGGGTCGAGATCGTTCTCCTCGGGAAGGCGGAGCACCCCTCCCTCCTCGATCATCTGCTGCACCTCGGGCGTCAGTTCGAGCGGAGCGAGTCCCTCTGTCGTCCCGCCGGTCCGCGCGGCGAGGTCAAACGCGACCTCACCCTCGGAGCCATGCTGCGCCGCATTGTCGACGACCGACGCCGTCATCTTCTCATCGCTCATCGCGGACCGGGCGCATCACGAAACTGCACGGGGACGCGTCCGACCGCATAGTCCTTGCGAAGCGGATGTCCCTCCCAATCGGGTGGCATCAGGATTCTCGTCATATCGGGGTGTCCGACAAAGGTGATGCCGAACAGGTCGAAGACCTCGCGTTCCATGTTCTCCGTGCCCGGATAGAGGCTGAACAGCGTCGCGATCGTTAGGTCGGACTCAGGGACCTGGACCCGGATTCGGATCCGGCGCATCTTCTCGAGGCACAAAAGCGAGGTGACCACCTCGAAACGCTCGGGCCTCACCCCTTCGGGAAGCGGGCGCGCAGTTTTCGCGCTGAGATAATCAACCGCGCACAGGTCCGAACAGGTGACGTAGTTCGCTCCCTTGAATTTTGCGACGGTGTCGAAATATGACTCTCGCGATGGATGAACCACGGCCTGTCCGCGCGAGAATGTCAGGGGCGCGTCCGTGATCAGCGCGATCTCCAAGCCGCGCTCCGCGAGTGAGGTATCCGGGATCATCTATTTCGGAGTCCCCACACGAGTCGGATTGGGAAGACTCTGCGTCCATCCGCTGACATTTGCCTCGGTCCCAATCTCGATGGCACCGGCCCGCGAAGCGCGCCGGTTCATGATCTCACCGGTGCGAACCTGCTCGTGGAGGGTGAGGATCGCATGGATCAGCGTTTGGGGGCCGGGGGGGCAACCGGGGGCATACACATCGACGGGCACGATCTCGTCCACACCCTGGACGATCGCATAGTTGTTGAACATCCCACCGGTCGACGCACAGACACCCATGGAGATCACCCATTTCGGCTCCATCATCTGGTCATAGACCTGACGGAGAACCGGCGCCATCTTCTGCGAGAGTCTTCCGGCGACGATCATGAGGTCGGATTGACGCGGCGAGGGACGAAAAACCTCCATGCCAAAGCGAGCGAGGTCGAATTCGGCCGCGCCAGCGGCCATCATCTCGATCGCGCAACACGCGAGTCCGAATGTCGCTGGCCACATCGAGTTGTACCGGCACCATTTGACGAAGTCCTCGAGCCTGCCCGTGAGAAAGTTATGCCCGATCGACTCAAGCCCATTCCAAGATGACACGGGTCTCCCTTACGCTGCTTCGTTCGAGGAATTGATGCGTCGTATGGTCGACTGCGTGGTCCGCAACTGCTCGGAGGCCGGGCGGATGCGCTTGATCGGACCCCAGTCAAGCGCTCCGTTCGCGATGAGATAGATGAACGAGACGAATACGGCGAGCGAAAACAGGATGATCTCGACAAGTCCGAAGGTTCCGAGACTGTTGTTCACGATCGCCCACGGGAAGAGAAATATCACCTCGATGTCAAAGATGACGAAGATCATCGCCACGAGGTAGAAGCGGACAGGGAAGCGCTGTGGCAGCTCATAGGTTGGAACGATGCCGCACTCATAGGGTGCCTCTTTCGCGGCCGTCGGCCGCTTCGGAGCCAACAGCTTGGAGGCAATGATCGAGAGTGCTGCGAATAGAAATCCGAGCACGAAGAGCACAAGTATCGGTAGGTAGCTTGAAAGACTTCCCATAACGTAAAGATGTTGTAGCACGGCTCGGGGAATTTGGCACATCGAAGACCTCCTCGGCGACGCGGGAGAGAGCACACGTGGCATTTGGCCGGTAGTGTCATCTCGTGCCCAACGCGATCGACCAGTCCGCAACCCACGCTCCGCGCCCGGCCGCCTATACCTGTGATGTATTGGTCGTCGGTGGAGGTCCATCGGGTTCCGCGACCGCGTACTGGCTCGCTCAGATGGGCCTCGATGTGCTGTGCGTCGAGAAGAAGCACTTTCCCCGCGAAAAGACCTGCGGGGACGGTC
>DAIDIA010000254.1 GCA_027459565.1 Acidimicrobiaceae bacterium
CACCGTCATCCCCTGCAACTGGCTCCAGTGCCACGAGAACTCCGCCGATCCGTTCCACAACACCTACCTGCACGGGCACTTCTTCAAGTACCAGCTCGAGAGGCTGGGGACCCTTGACGAACGCGCTCCGGACCCCGAGGCGCACCGTTCGTACATTTCCATGCGCGGCACCGATGCAGCCGATGGCATCGCCTTCGAACGCGATGCCTTTGGGTTCAAGAAGGGTCTCAAGGTGTCAAAGGCCAAGGGAGCCAAGGAGGACACCGTCCACTGGTTCCCCTACAACATCTTTCCGTACTTCTCGCGCGGCGCGGGTGGCATCCGGACCCAGGTGAACATCCGCGTGCCGATGGACGACACGCACACCTACCACCTGAGCTACATCGTCTTCCACGCGCCAGGGGTCGAGGCCCCCAAGCAGGACGGCGTCTCCTACTTCGAGGCTCCGCTCTTCGATGCCGATGGCAAGCCGATCCTCGACTACACGCTCTCGCAGGACATGGCCGCCTGGTGGTCTCAGGGGCCCCGGACCGACCGGTCCAAAGAGCAGCTCGGAGCGACTGACCTCGCGATCATTGAGTTCCGAAAGATCATCGAGGAGCAGATTGCCCTGGTTGAATCGGGACAGCAGCCGATGAACGTCTTCTTCGACCGCGAGGAGGTCGGCGAGATCATCGAATTCGAGCCGCGCCTCGCCGCGCGCACCAAGACCGGTGAAGCGGCCGTTGCACTGTTTCGCGCCAACTACACCTCGGACTACTACAACGATGACGTCGATCGCTACAGTCCATCGATCCCGCTCGCCCAGGAGCTCCTGCGCCGAGTCGCCGAGGCCGCGGAGAAGGCGTAGACCGGAATTCCTGTCGCGGTGTCCCCCTCGCCCAAGGAGTGCGCGCATTGACGGACGCTGTCGAGGGCTCGGGCGAGGAGCAGATCGATCACCGAGCAGAGTGGGGTTTCGTCGCGCTCTCGGAGCACCGTTGGCCCGCATCGGTGGCGGTCGCCGCGGCGATCGCGCTGCAGGTGATCCTGCCCGATCGCGTGCTCACGGGAATGGGTCCGCGCTGGTTGATCCCGCTCCTCGAGGCCGCGCTCGCAACGGCCCTGCTGATCGCGAATCCCAAGCGCGTCTCGAGCGAGGCGAGGCATCTCCGCGTCGCGGCGATCGCACTGATCGCCCTGATCAACGTGGCGAACGTCGTCTCGCTCGGTGAGTTGATCCACGCGCTCTTGTCACATGTCTCGTCACCGGCGACCGGTCGGGCGCTTGTGACGGCATCGATACCGATCTGGATCACCAATGTGCTCGTCTTTGGGCTCTGGTACTGGGAGCTCGACCGCGGGGGACCCGGAGCCCGGCTGGGTACCGATCACCGCGAGCCGGATTTCCTCTTTCCCCAGATGACTGCGGTCGGGGCGACCCGCGGTGCGTGGTGTCCGAAATTCCTTGACTATCTCTACACCTCGTTCACGAACGCGACGGCATTCAGTCCCACCGATACGATGCCGCTGACCGCGTGGGCAAAGCTCTTGATGATGGTGCAGTCACTTGCCTCGTTCCTGACCGTGGCGATCGTGATTGCACGCGCGGTAAACATCTTGCAATAGCGAATTCAATCGCTCTCTCCCCACGCGAGGGCCGGTTCTAGGACCGGTTCGGAGCCGGACGAGCGTCGCCGTCGAATCGGCTCGACGAGCGTGAATACGGCGATCGAGGCGAAGAGCAGCATGAGGGCGCTGATCGAGAAGACCCGGTGGTATCCGGTGACGAGCGCCGTCTGGGCGACCGCGTTCGTCGGTC
>DAIDIA010000255.1 GCA_027459565.1 Acidimicrobiaceae bacterium
CAGGCTGGGTGAGTTTGGGCGCAATCTGGTTCGCGTCAAGTCTCGTATCGTCCCCGAACCAATCAGAGTCAGAGGGCCGCGGCCGCGACGCGGATCATGTGACCTTGCGGATCATAATGATACTCGCCCTCGCCGCGAGTCTGGTTTCAGCCAGCGTCAACATCGACGGCCGCGGCGGCTATATCGTCCTCGCGACAAACCTGTTGAGTCCGACGATTCTCGCTCTGGCACTCATTGGAGCGATGATTGCCTCCTACAAACACATGGCATCCCGTCTCTCGACTGCCTTGCCAGATCACGAAACGGTGCCACTCTCAGACCCATTGCCGAGCCCAAGCCACAATCGCGCGACCGACTGAAGGCAGCGAAATCGTTGCCAACGCCAACCGGATCGAACCGCGGTCATCCGCGCACGTGATCGACCTCCACGATCCCGAGAATTGCACCCTCGCGAATTGCCGTCTCCTTTCCAGATGCTGCGAGCATCTCCCGGTTGAATGGCGCGCAAGATACCGGGATCACCGAAGGAGGACTCGACTACTTGCCGCTCGCGACGAGGAGACGGTCTTCGAGCGCTATCTTCGGCCGCCGCGCGCGACACGAGATGACAACGGCTAGGCAGGTGAGGAGGCAGAGCACATTGGCCGACGGTCCAATCACCATCCAGGCGGCAGTCGCGTTGTTCGCCGGATTCGCATACGGTCCCGAGATTGGAAGGGACCCGAACCGGAACGCCCAGGGCGCCACGCCAAGCACCAGCAGACCGAGCGTCATAGAGAGGAGTACCCGCTCTCGCCTCTCGAAGGTCGATAATTCACGGATATTCACGGAATCTGCCAGGTGCGAGCCGAGCACGGACATCCGGATCGAACGGTCATGGATGAGGAGCCGGATGAGCAGTGCGATCTCGATAACGATATCGAGTTCCAGATAGGGAAAAGCGCCGACCGGCGCGAGCTGCATCATCGCAAGAATGGCGATGAGTTCCAGCTCGGCCCTCCCGCCGGAGAGCAAAAGAATGGCGATCGAAACCAGAATGATGAAGATGCCCGGAATCTGTATTGCCCATCCGGGAAGTCCATTGTAAAAAGTACCCGCATGAGCGGACCCCCACGCAAGCAGCAGGTATTTGTAGATCAACCCGGAGGCACTGACAACCTCGGAGATGAAGCCGCTCTTCGATGATCCGAAGTAAAGGTTCGCGTGAATGAAGCCACGTATGTTTGCGACCACTCCTCCGGGCATCAGAAGGAATCCTCCCGCGTACAGCACAATTGTCAATGCGCACGTCAAAAACAGCTCTTTCCATTTTCGGCGCCTAATGAGAACAAGCAGGAGAAGCACGACGTACGCCTTGATCGCGATCGCGATCGCAACGGGAACAATGGTCAACAGGAGTCTTTCTTTCAAGACTCCCGCACAGAACAGAGCGCATAATGCCGCGACGAGGAGCTGAAAGTTTCCACGGTCGAGCGTGACGATCACGGGACCGCTGATCATGAGGAGCACGGCGACCAGTACGGACTCAAGGCTCCATTCCAGCACCTCCAGAATCCCGACGATGAGGATCATGAGGCTTCCGATCAGGAATACATAGGCCTCGTTTGGCCATCCAAAGAGAAGGTCGAGAATCTTTGTGAGCACGATCGCAATGGGACCATAGGCGGAGGTGAAAAGGTCTGGTGCAGTAAA
>DAIDIA010000256.1 GCA_027459565.1 Acidimicrobiaceae bacterium
TCATGGACCGCATTGCCGAGGCGCTCGTCGGGGCGCTCGACGCCGCGACGTTGCGTGCCGGCGAGGCAAGCACCAAGATCTTGATCGAGAACACCGCAGGGGCAGGCGGAACTGTGGGCCGGAGTTTCGAGGAGCTCGCGACCATCATCGACGCGACGGGCAACGATGAGCGATTGGGGGTCTGCATGGACACCCAACACCTCTTCGCCTCAGGAATTTCTTACGAGACCATCGCCGAGGCCGACGCGGTCATCCAGGAGATCAGGCAAACCGTAGGACTCAAGCGTCTCTCGTGTCTGCATCTCAATGACTCAAAAGTTGCCCTCGGCACAAACCGCGACCGGCATGAGAATCTGGGAGAGGGCGAGATCGGCGCCGCCGCACTTTCATACCTTTTGAGCCACCCGGACATCCAGCACGCGCCCGCACTCCTCGAGGTCCCCGGCGATGGTAGCGGTCCGCGCGAGAGCGACGTTGCAATTGCGAAGAAGATTCTCTCAAAAGGCCTGAAGAGGCGCGAGAAGAGCTAGTTCGTCACTCCGCTGCCGCGGCGATGACCCCGGCGAGCGCGGGATGCACAAGGAGGCTGTCGGCAATGTCGTCGACGCGGAGATTCGCATGGACCGCGAGCGCAATCACGCTGATCAGCTCCGCAGCATGGGCTCCGACAATTGATCCGCCGAGGACAACCCCGGTATTCGGGTCAGAGACAAGCTTCACAAATCCTCTGGGATCGCCGTCGATCATCGCCTTCGCGTTTACCGCGAAGGGCACCTTGGTCACCCGAATCTTCTGGCCCAGCGCAAACGCCTCCGCCTCGGCGAGGCCCACGTCCGCAATCTCTGGCTCGGTGAAGATCGCCGAGGCGGCCTTGTCGTAGTCGAGATGGCGGTGATCGCGTGTGTGCAGGCCAACGACGTGCTCGGCTATCTTTCGGCCCTGCATCGCTGCCACCGAGGCGAGCTGGAGACGACCCGAGAGATCCCCTCCGGCGTAGATGTTCGGAATGTTCGTCTGGCAGTGCTGGTTCACCGGGACATAACCAGCTTCGTTTGCCATCACGCCCGCATGCTCAAGACCGAGTCCCGAGGACGAGGGAACCGAGCCAATCGCAAGCAGCGCGTGGCTCCCGACGATCACCCGCCCGTCCTCGCAGAATACCGAGACGCTTTCGTCGTCTCTCTTGAGGCTCACGGCACGGGCCCCCTTGATGAGGCTGACCTTGCTCTCGAGGAAGTCCGTCTCAAGCGCAGCTGCGACCTCGGGATCCTTCTGGGGAAGGACCTGCTGGCGCGAGATGACGAGCGAAACCTTGCTCCCGAACGAACGAAAGAGGTGCACAAATTCGACCCCGGTTACGCCCGATCCGATGACCACGAGATGCTCGGGTATGACCGACGGTGGATAGGCATGACGCGTGACGAGAACCCGGTCACCGTCGACGTTCGCCCATTCGGGAACGCGCGGCGTCGAGCCCGTAGCCAGCAATATTGCGTCAGCCTCAAGGATGATCTCCTCGGCATCGTCTCCCTCGGGAACGGCCACAACGTGGTGATCGTCGCGGAGCATTCCTGTACCCCTGATGATCGTGACCCCTTGGCCGATCAGCTGCCGTTCCGTCGAACGAGAGAGTTGTTCGGAGATCGACGCAACGCGCGCGCGAAGCAGTTCGAGGTCCGGACTCTCGTAGTGAAGTTCCATGCCGAGGGATTTTGAGCGCTTCGCGAGTGAACGCACACCACCTGTCGCGATCATTGCCTTTGAGGGAATGCAATCCCAGAGATTCGCGGCACCGCCAATGACCTCGCGCTCAATGAGCGTCACGTGGGCGCCATGTCGAGACGCCGTCGCTGCAGCCTCTATTCCCGCCGGTCCACCTCCGATTATGACGAACTTCACGGCTGCCATTGAGTGCTCCTTGGGTCGCTATCACGTTAATGCAATTGCACATTTTGTGTCTCTCAGATGACGACCCTTTGAGACGCGATGTGCGACCGAGGATCCAGGGCTCCGTGGTTCACCCCGATATTCGACGGTGATCGATACAAAATCCGCGCAGATTGAATTGGGATTGCGTGGAATGCCATTGACACCACCGGAGATGAAGGTCTCCACTGCGACCGGTGCTCTCGAAATGAGAGTGTCTTGCATAAATGCCAGAGGGGCCACCTGCTCTCGCAGGTGGCCCCTCCTCGTTCATTTACCACTTGGTTCAAGCATGCTCACCAGCCCAAACTTCGGGCCAATCGCAGTGCCGCTATTGGCAGTTATCCACCGATAGCTGCAAGGTACTCCGTGACACGCCTCGCGCTCGTGAGGTAGGCAACGTAGTCCTTCTTTGCCGTGTACCCGGTCACGTAGCCCGTGGACTGTCCGATGCCCTCAAACTGGTGCTCAAGGTTCGGGTTGTACGACGCCCACTTGAATGCCGCCGCAAGCGCTGCCTGCTGCGCCTTTGGAGTCTTCGGTGGTACGAAGAAGACTCGCTCGGTGTTTCCTGCGAGGTTCAGCACAGGAGCAGCGGCCTTCTGGGTCTTGTTGGCGATGTAGCTCTTGAACTGCTTCTCGGCCTGAACATAGGTCGGAACGCCGACGAAGTTCGAGTAGTAGGTGTTGGTCTGCTGCAACGGAACGTTGATCAAAAGCGCCTTCGCCTTGCCGGCAGCGATGAACTTCGAGATGACCGAAACGGGGTCGGTGATCACGCAGCCGTCACCGCGGTTCCAGCCGGTCACGAGGTCGGCCGACGATGCATAACCGGCGATTGCGCGGTAGTGAATTCCAAACACTCCGTCGATCATCAGCATGTTGAACGTCGTCGAACCCGTGGTCTGGATCAGCTCCGTGACAGGATTCGATGCCGAGTTTGCCTTCAGCAGTGCGCCAAAGCCGTTGTCCCAGGCTGAACATGCAGAGGAGACAATTGCCGCGGTCGCGGACTGGTCTGGTGCAGTTCCACCAAGCATGACTTCAGAAGCTGCATTGAAGGTGACGCCGGTGATCCCGAGAAGCTTGTCCTCGACAATCGGACCAACGTTCATCCAACCGACCGTCATTCCGGGATTGGAGGTGTTGGTGCTTGCGACGTAGTTCATACCCGCCACGGTGTTACCGGCCGGAATGTTCTCGACATTGATCGTCGCACCAAGGTACTTCGCGAGATACGGCGCATAGATTCTCGCGTCCTGGTCGAATCCACCGCCTGGCTTGTCGGGAGCGACGAAGGTGATCGTCTTGCCCTTGTAGAAATTAATTCCCGCGCAGATGAGCTTGGCCTGCGGGCCAGAGACTTTGTAGCCGCTCGGTGAAGTACAAGACTTTGCGGAACTCACGGATGCAGACGCAATTGGGGCAACCGAAAACGCGGCTGCAACCACAAGCGCTCCACCTGCAAGCGTCCACCGCGAAACGGTAGAGCTGATTCTTCCCATCAAGGTTTACCCCCTGTTATATAAATATGTCCCCCTGCAGCTCCCAAACCTCTGGGGCTGCAGGTAATGATGGTCTATCACCTTTATTACGAACTCGTGACATATTGGTATTTTTCCGCACCTGAGCTGGAACTTTCCTACACGCGAGACCGCAATGGATCGACACTCTCGCGCCTCAGGTCGCCTGCTGCCAGGGCGCCTGGTTGAACGCCACGACACTCCAGGTGCCCCCCGAGAATTTCAGTGTCGCAAACGCGTCCACCTGATTCAGATTGAGACCCCTGATCAATCGGTACCTTCCATCTTGACCGTTGAGATCCAAGGTGGCCTCCCACACGCTGACGTCCGCCTCAAGCTGAGCGGTGTCGCCGACGACATGCAACTTGAGCCACTTGACGATCGCCGCCCCGCCGGGAGCTGAGATTCTTGGCGGACTTGCGAGCTCGCCATCGATGATTTGATTCATCTCGGCGATCGCGTCATTCCTCGCCCGACCGCCGAAGATCGAGGCGATGACCCTCTCCTGGGAGGTGCGCTCGTTGTGCGCTCGCACCCCCGATATGGCGTTGATCGTGCCGGTTCCGCTGATCCATGGAAATTCCGAGCCGACGACGCCACGATGATCGGTGGATACGCGATGGGAGGTGAGCAGCCAATTCGATGTCGATTCGGACCTCGGAGTGAAGGCACCGAGGTTCTCGACGAGGATGTTCGCCTCCAGGAACACACGTTGAGTCGCGCGGATCTGCGCTGTCGTTCCGGTCACCTCCGCATAGCGCGATGATCCCGAATTCACGACGATGACTACGACGACGACGGCGAGCAGCGTCGCGAGGGCGATGAGGAGGCGCGCGCGCCGCGAAAGGCGCTGGTGAGCACCTGCCGGACCCGACTGAGAGCGCTCATATCGCACGTCGTTCTACCCTGCCCTTGTTCGCCGAAACCTCGGCGCCGAGTTGCCGTTGGCCGTGTTCCATCGTAGAAGACGATCACGGATGGCCGGGTCCGCGACCGTCGCGCTGCGTCCCTTACGCTCAATTCGCCACGGCGATCGTGCGGGGCGCCATCAGGACCGCACCGTCGCCCGGGTGCGTTGGGACCTCACCGCGAAAGCGTGATCTTGGGGCACTTGCGCTCCCGGCTCGGACCAGTAACGATCAGTGCATGGTCGCCAAGATCGGTATCTACCGGACTCAGGTCGGATCGCAGGCTCGCGATCTTCCCATCGTTCCCCTGACCAACGACCTCGCCATCGCTTTGTTGATCACCGTCGATCATGGTGTGCGGTTCATCGAACTCGCTGGCCAGGAACTTGCAGATCGCCTGCGGCCATTTGATATCGACTGCGTCGTCTCCGTGGCCACCATGGGGATCCCCGTCGCCATGGAGGTCACCAGGGCTCTCGGTCTCGACGACTACATGATCTTGCAGAAGACTCCAAAGATCCACCTTGCGGATGCGATCGATGTGCCCGTTCGTTCGATCACGACAGCGACGAACCAGCGGCTTCTGCTCGATCGGGAACGACTTCTGGCCGTCGAGAACCGTCGGATCGCGGTTGTTGACGATGTGATTTCGACGGGCGCATCGATCCAGGCGGCGCTGCGACTCCTGCGCTCCGTCGGGGCCACCCCTGTCGCAATCGGTACGCTGCTCGCCGAGGCAAACTCGTGGGCGTCTCAGCTTGGTGAGGACGCCCAGCTCGTTCAGACGCTTGGAAAGATACCGTTGTTTCGCACCAACTCCGCCGGGCAGCTCGACGAGGATTGGGAGGGTTAGCCGCTCAGCTGGCGGAGGTCTCGAGCGCCGCGCTGCGAAGTTCGCGACGTGCCAGCAGATAGTACGCGACCCCCGCAACCCCGATGCCACTGAAGACGCTGATATCCGCACCGTGGGTGTGTGATGAAACGAGCGTCAGCCATCCGGGCACGGTGAATGTCGGAGCCAGTCCCTCGAGCGCGGCGAACATTCCGAGAAGCTGAGCGATGACGGCCGCGGGTCGAAAACCGAAGAATGATCCGAAATACCGCGATCCGGCGGCAGTCTCCTGGAGCGCTGCGCTGTCATAACGGCATCGGCGCAACACCCAGTCAATGATGTAGATCGCAAACCAGGGACCGATCCAGATGATCACGATGTCCGCAAAGTCCTTGAGCAACGTATTGAAGGTGGCATCGAAGACCGCGTAGACAGTCAGTGCACCGGTCACGAGCGTGTCCACGACAACTGCCTGCCAACGCTGGAGGGAGAAGCCAATTGTCTGGAGCGTGACGCCCGATGAATAGAGGTCAAGGCTGTTGATTGCGAAGAGCTGGGCAATCGAGACGACGAGCACCGGTACCACAAAACCGGTCGGAACGACGTGCCCGTTGGCAAAGGCGCTGAAGGGATTCGCGCTCGTGGCAATCGTGGTCGTGTACGTGCCGACCATGATGCCGATGATCATCACCAGAGTCTGGGGCACTCCGCTGCCGAGAAAGACCCAACCGATGATGGAGGATCGCTTTGCCGTTCTCGGAAGGTATCTCGAGTAGTCGTTTCCGTTTTCGGTCCAACCAAGTCCGCTCAGTGCGATGGTGAATGCGAGCCCCGCAAGCCAGGTTGACCAACTCGCGACGTGTGTCGCGGTATGGAAATTCGCCTTCGGCACAATGTAGGTGGCGAGCACGATATAGAGCGCGAGAAATGGAACTGCCAGCACGCGAAGGGTCTTGACAAGAGTCTCGTGGCCAAAGAGCGGCACCAGAAGCTGGATCAATACCGCCAAGATGATGAACAGCACCTTCAGACCGGCCCCAACGTGGATTCCCGCTCGATCCGCGAGTACCTCTCCTGCGAGAACAATGCGGATGAGTCCCTCGGTCTCAAACCCGATCTGTGTCAGCCAGTTGAAGACAGCGATCAGTCGGGCGCCGCGAGAACCGAACGGGGCGCGGTTGATTGTCATCGCCGTTGTCCCGGCAATCGGTCCCTGAAGGCTGGCAATGCCCACCAACACGAAAGAGCAGTTCCCGATTATGGTCAGAATAAGCGCCTGGGAAAAGCTGAACCCAAAGGTCATCAGGGCGATTCCGTAGACGAAATATTCAACCTGGAAGCTCGCTCCCGCCCACATCGCGAACAGGTCACGCGGCTTCGCCCAACGTTCCTGCTCGGGAATGTAGTCAATACCGTGTAATTCGATGTGGAGCCGATGCGATGGATCGGCATTCGCCGTTCTTGGGTCGTCGCTCAGCTTGAAATCTCCCTCCGGCGCTCGGGTCAACTGATGCGGTCCAACATCACTCCTTGGTCGCAACATAGTTCGGCGTGACATTCATCTTTGGCTCATATGGAGCAACCTCGACATCGCGCGCGGCAATCATCTGACTCGCGCGCAGTTCGTCTCGACACGACGCACAGGGTCCATAGAGCCTCTCTTGGACCTCGTTCTTGCAGCGCGGGCAGGAGAATCCAAGGAGCTCGACGGAGTTCTCTGGAATTGCCACATGCATACCGTAGTCAAACGGCATTCCGTACGCCGCGCATTTCGCGCTTCGCTCTTGGCCGCGTGAGAATTTACGTCGCGACCGTATTGCGCATGTTCACGCGCGCCTCGGGAGAACCGCCCTGGATCGCATCGACATCGATGATTACCGCAACTCCTGCCATGTCGGGATCGCGATCGCGCTCGCCCTCGGGGGATTTGTCATATATCGCCTTTGAGATCTGCGGATCCGTCTCGACTCGTGCTCGGCCGTAGATGAGGTAGGTCGTTCTCGTTGACGCATCGCGATACATCAAGGTAATCCGCGGGTTGTGCGCGATCGCGCGGACAAGTCCG
Source organism: Acidimicrobiaceae bacterium (assembly GCA_027459565.1). Lineage (GTDB taxonomy): Bacteria > Actinomycetota > Acidimicrobiia > Acidimicrobiales > Bog-793 > CAIVND01. The sequence goes on from DAIDIA010000256.1 coordinate 7,255, forward strand.
CCCTCTCGCTCTCGGATCCACATTGCGCACTGATCTGGACCGTGCGCCTGGGTGGAGCCGCGGAACGAGAGGTGCGGCTGTCCGTCCTGATCGACGTATGCGACGGTGATCGGTCGTTTGTTGTCAAACGCTCCATTGATCGTTGCAGCGAGATCCGCGTCAATGAACACCCGGGTAGGAGTTTCAGCCATCAATGCCCCCAATCTTTTTCCATGCAAACCTTACCGATGGCTCCGCACAAAGCAAGTGTCTTGTGACATTGCCAGACGGTCATGAAATACTGAGACGAACAACGCGAAGTCCCATCGATCAATGAGGTGAGAGATGATTATCGGTGTCGGCCTTGACCAGCGCCTCGGCCTATCCATCGAGGAGTACGCCGCGCTGAGTTCGCCGGCGATCGAGCACGGGTTCGAGAGCATCTGGACGAACTCCATGGCGGTGCCCGACGCGTTCCACGTGTGCTCCGCATGGTCTCTGGGAACTCAGGCGCTGGTAGGCGCCCCGATCCGAACGGGCATCGCCGTGATCCCCGCCCCGAAATCCTGGCGGCTCGAGTCGCTCGCCAACCAGGCGGCGACCATTGGTCAAATCGCCAAAGGCAACTTTGTTCTCGGAATTGGAACCGGTGGCGCGGGAGAGGAGTATTGGGCCGGAACCGGAATGCCAAATCGGCCGATATCTGTCATGCGTGACTACGTCACCATCTTGCGCCGACTCTTTGCGGGCGGCGAGGTTGATTACGACGGCCAGGCAATCCAGCTGCATCACGCAAGACTCGCGCAGTCAACGCCAGGGGTTCCGGTCTATCTCGCGGCACTCGGACCCCAGATGCTCGAACTCGCCGGAGAGGTCGCCGACGGAGTCTGTCTCAACTGGGCCTCTCCCGATCAGATCTCATGGAGTGACCGGCAGATCAGGATCGGTGCATCTCGGGCTGGTCGTCAGCGCGATGAGCTCACGATGTCCATGTACGTGCGCGTCTGCATCGACGAAGACGTCGAAGCGGCGCGTCGGGCATTTTGCACCCAAGTGCTCACCTATGGCCTCAGGCGGCCTGGCGTCGACGCGACGCTGTCATATCGCGGCCATTTTGGGCGAATGGGATTCGACGATCTCCTTGTCGACCTCGAAAACCGAAGAGACCAGGGCACGCCCTTTCGCGAGCTTGTCGACCTCGTTCCCGATGAGTTCTTGAACCGCGTGGGCTATTTCGGGCCTGCTCAAGGGGCCCCGGAGCGGTTCGCAGAGCTTTCGCAGGGGCTCGATGAGGCGATCGTCAGAATCATCACCGCCCGCAAGGGGATTCAACCAATCATCGAGGCGATGGACGCACTGACTCCCGAGAAGATCCGCGCGCAGTCTGTATAGACGCGATGCGCCTGGTCAGGTCTGGTCGCTCAGGAGATCACGGCGCAGCTTCCGGGTGGCGCAGACCTGCGAAAATGTCATTCTCCGGAACCGGTGCCCCCGTCTTGTCGCGCGCCCGGATATAGGTCTCCGTCGAGAAGAGATCGCGAAGCGACTCCTCATCGAGCTGAAGCCAATGCGAACCGCGGAGCTGACTCACGTGCGCGTGCATGGCTCGCTGCTTCCTCGCGACAGTGGCACTGGTGTCGATGACGGTCGTAATGAGATGGTCGATATTGGGACGCGCATCGCGCACTCCTGACTCCGGCCTCTGAACGTCCATCTCGATCGACTCTCGTGCTCGGCGAACGCGTTCATTGAACTCCGTCGAACGAACCACGAAATAGAGCTTCTTTGCGATGTCTGTCATGCCGTCCGCGAGCAGCGTGATGAGGTGGGCGTTGACGTGATCGGGATGCCCTGATCCGCCATTGCTCGCGTAGGTTATGAGAACGTCCGGCTCATAGCGCCGGATCAATGTGCTGAGCCGTTCCGACGCCTCTTGAAGGTCCGCCTGGCAGAACGAGTCCGGATTGCGATTCGCCTCCCACCCCTCCATACCCGAATCTGCGTATCCGAGCAGTTCGAGATGGGATACTCCCAGAATCTCGCAAGACGCCTCCAGCTCACCTCGGCGTACCCTCGCCACGGACTCCGGGGAATGACCAACATCCCCGGAGTTGACAAAATCGGGTCCAAATCCCTGCGACCCGTCCGTGCAGGTTACAAGCACAGTCGTAATGCCTTCATCCGCACAGCGCGCGAGAAATCCGCCAGTTGGAATGACCTCGTCGTCGGGATGGGCATGCACCAACATCGCACACAGTGGTTTTGTCATCGAATGATTCTCTCAAATCGTCGCGTCGGGACGGAAGTCATGCCTGGTGTGGCACGGGTGCGAGCACGAAGGTACGGCGCAGCCACGAAAAAGGTCGGTCGAGGAGACGTCCGATCGGAGCCTCATTTGGCTCATGCAGGGGAAGATCCTCGATCAACGACTCCTTCACGCCGAACACTGCGTCCGAGTCAAGATACTCATCACCTTTGACGAAGATGTGAGTGGTCAGCGACGAGCACCCTGGCGATGTGATCCGAAAGTGAACATGCGCCGGACGGAACGGATGTCGCGCCTGGGCTGCGAGCATCTTGCCTACGGGACCGTCATTGGGAATCGCGTAGCTTGACGGGACGATCGACCAGAGCGAAAACCGACCTGCTCCGTCACAGGTGAAGCGCCCTCGGAGGTAGGTCGTGGATTCAGGATTCTGAACATCGTAAGCGCCCTCGGCATCCGATTGCCAAACATCGACGATCGCTCCACCGCGGCGATTCCCTTCAGAATCCAAGACCTCACCCTCGATCAAGAGCGGAACTCCCTCTCTTCCGCCGTCGATGATGGCGCCATTTTCAAATTGCGGAGGATCGTCGAGATAGAACGGTCCGAGGACGGTGCTTTCGGTTGCCCTCGGATCACGCGGCGCATTGATTGCATCAACGAGCATCGACGCTCCAAGAGTGTCTGACAACAAGATGAACTCCTGACGTTCACGCGTACACATTTGGCCCACGGATGTGAGGAAGTCGATCGCCGCCTCCCATTCTCCAAACGAGGGACGAACCTCTTCGATGAAAGCGTGAAGGTGCCGCACAAGTGCCTCACTGATGAACTTCAATCGAGGATCCGGGGTCCCCGCAAGTCGCTGCAGTACTGCTTCCGTAATCGATTCTGTCGAGAGTTCGCTCACGGATCCTCCAGTTGTCGGCGACCTGACGCGGTCGCGGCCCTACGGATTCCCACCTTAATTTGCAGTGGTCGAATTCGGTCCAGCAAACACCGGCACGCTGGCATTGGCAGCGCTGTCCAATTCTGCGGCTTTTAAAGCCCGCCCTCGACGCGCACCGTCGGCGGTTGTGAACGCGGGTCCTTGGCGCCTCCTCGGTCTGCAGATACCTGTTCAAGTGATGACGCTACCGCCGGAGGGGATCCCAAGCGGCCGCGAACGTGCAGCAACCCCGTCGCGAAGCTGCATCTCGACCGCGTCAGAGTTCGTCGCCGCTCCGGCAACATCATCTTCGCGAACTGTCCCACGAGGTCTTCGACGGATCGGACGGTCATTTGCGCGGATTGGGGAGACTCCCCCGCTGGTTCCCCCTCACCCTTGCCCGCCGGCAATGACTCGCAGATGCGAATATCTCCACGGCTATGGTCCCGATATCGTCACCAGAACGCCGGCGCGACTCCATCAACACCAGTCGGCCGCATCGCGGGTTCGCTCAGGGGCCAGCGCGCCGACTCTCTGACGATGCATCCGTTGGCAAACTCGCACAGACCTGTTCTGGCCGGCATCGGATAGCTGCGCGACGGTTACCGATCGAGGTGGCTCTGGTCACGTCACCCCGGACCGTGGTAACGCCCGGACCACGCGAAGACGCGAACCGGTTACCCACGAGACATTGGTCTTGTCATCTCGGTCCGTTCAATCCAATGCTGTTGAGCATCAGTCATGATGACGGTCAGGTTCTGAGCATCTCTCTCCCGTTCACAATCTGGGGTATTCGACGAACCCCCTGTATTCCAAACTCCCGGTCCGCTGGCTCAAGGGCACACCGTGTCCGTCTGTGCGGGCCACAAAGAGCTGAATTCATGTAACCTCCGAAGTAGTTCTCCCTGGCCCGCGGTGAATGGCTCGGCCCCATCTGTCATCGAACCCGAGACCAACGGCGGGACATCGTCGAGAGCTGGAGGACGACTCTCTCAGAAATCTCACAGGAAATACTCATTTCACCATCAGATCAATCTGAAACGATTACGAGGTGCCTCCCACGTCTCGCAGGACAGCTTCAGCACCATCGCCGAGGGGCCCGGGTCGCGAGCGGGTCATTCCCCACCGCCCGATGCCGCGACCCCGACCCCGAGTAGCGGATGCACTCGCCGTCCTTGCCGGCATCGGACTGGGACTCGTCATCGCCCTCTTCATCCACGAAGAGACCCGAACGACGCTTGCTGCCGCAGGTGGCTGGCAGATTGCCATCGGAAGGTTCGCGGGATTCACGGGCACCTATCTCATGTTGGTGATGCTGATCCTGATCGCCAGGATTCCCTGGCTCGAGCGAACCGTCGGTCAGGACCGTCTGGTCCGCTGGCACCGCAAGATTGGTCCGTGGCCGCTCTGGCTGATTTCCATCCATGTTCTCTTCATCCTGATCGGCTATGCAAAACAGTCAAAGACGGGGATCTTGAACCAGGCATGGACGTTCATCCGCTCATATCCCGACATCCTCGCCTCGTTCGTCGCCTATGGCCTGTTGATGATGGCGGGACTCACATCCATCAAGATCGCACGTCGTCGACTCAAATACGAAACGTGGTGGATCGTTCACCTCTATCTCTATCTCGCACTTGCACTTGCTTTCGCGCACCAGATCAAAACCGGCGTGTCATTCATCACCAGTCCACTCAATCTCCACATCTGGTCAGGCGTGTGGATCGCAACCGCGATATTGGTCGCGGTCTTTCGCGTCGGACTGCCAATCTTTCGCAACATTCGCCACCAGCTGCGCGTCGCGTCGATTCGCGAGGAGTCGCCAGGCGTGTACTCGGTGATCTGCTCGGGGCGACACATCGAGCGCCTTGCAATAGCAGGAGGACAGTTCTTTCTGTGGAGATTCCTCGCCAAGGACCTCTGGTGGCACGCGCACCCATACTCGCTCTCCGCGCTACCAAGGCCACCCTACGTCCGATTCACCGTCAAGGCACTCGGTGACCAGAGCGCGGCGATCGAGCATCTCAAACCCGGCACGCGTGTACTCGTCGAGGGACCCTATGGAGCGTTTACCCGCCACGTCCGGAGGTCCAACAAGGTGGCCCTCATCGGAGCCGGCGTCGGAGTAACGCCGCTTCGCGCCCTTCTCGAGGACCTGCCAAGAGGAATCGATGTCGACGTCATCGTACGTGCATCCTCTGAAGCCGGACTTGTCCACAACGACGAGATCTCTGCGCTCGTCGAGGAACGCCACGGGCACTATTTTCCGCTCGTGGGCTCTCGCGAGGACATTCAAATGGACCCGAAGACACTCGTCGCGCTGGTTCCCGACATAGCAGAACGTGATATCTATTTGTGTGGGCCCGAAACGTTCATTGAGATTGTCACGAGAAGCGCCGAAAGGCTCGGTGCAGATCCGGAGCGGGTACACCACGAAGTGTTTTCCTTCTAGGTGGTTGCAATGAGCTTGAGGAAGGGTGAGAAGTGATGAAGAGATCGCCACTCGTTGTTGGAGGCGCAGTCCTTGGCGTGGTTGGAGCGCTCGCGCTCTATTCGACTTCGGGCCGACTCCATCTCGGAACTCCTCGCATCGGTGCCCCCTCGACAACACTCGCGCAAGCCGTCACGACCACAACCGTTGCCCCCACAACCTCAACCTCTGCTCCGATCCCAAATACGGCCGCCCCAAATACGACGAGCCCACCGGTATCGACGACCACGCCCAACAGCTCCATCGCGTCCCAAACCATCGCGCCTCCGTTATCGGAATCCGAAGGTGAAGGAGCGGTCATCGGGAACTCGGGCACGGGAAACACCGGCGTCGGGAACTCGGGCACGGGAAACACCGGGGTCGGGAACTCGGGCACAGGAAACACCGGAGTCGGCGACGGGGGCTCATCAACAGGTTCTGACAATTAGGAATTGACGCGGATCATGGACGGCTTCACCAAGCACCACTCGTTACTGACCAAGAAGGCTGACCAACGATGAAACGCGCTCCGATTGTCATAACGGGGACGGTTGCCGGTTTGGTCGGGCTGTTTTCCTTCCACTCAAAGTCGGCCACGCTGAACCTCAGCTCGCTGGCCTCTGGGCCCTCGAACGCGCGGGCTGGAGCAGGTGCCGCTCCGAACGGAACTACCCCGGCGACGACGACCTCTCCGAACTCCACCGCGACAACGAGCCCGTCGACCACGGCTCCGAGCTCGACCACCACAACGACAGCACCTCCGACAACCACCACGGCCCCGCCCTCGGTTTCGAAGTCTGCGACCGGACCGGTCGTGAACTACTACTTCGGCACGGTCTCGGTCTCGGTTGCGGTCTCGGGGAAGAAGATCACCAATATCGGAATTGCCTCGCTCAATGATGGAGGCAACCCGCGTTCGCAACAGATTGACCAGTACGCCCTTCCCCAGCTCGAGCAGCAGGCGCTTGCGGCGAATGGCGTAAACATCCAGGGCGTCTCTGGCGCGACCTACACCAGCCAAGGATTCGCCCAGTCGCTCCAGGGCGCATTGAGCAAAGTCGGACTCTGAACCGAGAATGTGTTCTCCCGATCTTGACTGGAACATGATGAACCCATCTGCACAAGGTTGCGCCAAAGACAGTCGCGCGGGCGGCGCGCGATGACAGAGATTCACGATCGCCAGCAAGACGATGCGCGCGGTGACTCTCAGATTTTGCACAGAAAGGCCCCATACCGTTGGCGGGTGCAAAATACACCGGGAAGTGAGGCCGCGCCCCGACATCTGCGCCGCTCGAGTCACGCAGATTCAAGATCCCGAGGCGTCGCGGGAAACGCACGCCTCACGGGTACGACCGCGGCAATCCTGCTGATCCTTCTTGCCGCCGAAGGATTCACAATATTGTCGATTGGGCCGTTGCTGAAGGCGCACGTCTTCATTGGGATGCTCCTGGTGCCACCAGTTGCACTCAAGATCGGCACGACCTTTTACCGCTTTGCGCGGTACTACCTGAACGATCCGAGCTACCGAAAGAAGGGGCCCCCGCCGGTTGTCCTGCGAATGCTCGGACCCGCATTGGTCATCGTAACGATGATGCTTTTCGCGACGGGGATTGCCCTCCTCTACATCAAAGGTTCATTCGCGCAGACGCTGCTGTTCTTGCACAAGGCCTCCTTCGTGCTCTGGTTTGGAATCATGGCGATTCATGTCCTTGGCCACATCACGGAGACCGCAAAGCTCGCGCCGCGCGACTTCATGGTTCGAACCCGACGAAAAGTTGCAGGCGCAGGCGCGCGAAACCTCGCGCTCATCACGGCATTGGCATGCGGCGCTCTCCTCGGACTTGCACTTCTCGGGCGAGTCCCATGGTTCTTCCTCAATTTCGCCAGGTGATCTCGATCACTGCGCCAGAGATGCGCGATTGCTCCATCCTGGCCCGGGAGCCATTCGGATCAATATGAGTCTGTCGCGCTCTAAGGCGCGAACCCCGGAGTCGCGTGGCCCGATGGGCTCACGCGCGCAAGAGCGATAACCCGCCGTCTGCGAGCACATCTGCGCCGGTCACGTAGGACGCGAGATCGGACGCGAAGAACAGGATCGGCGAGACATAGTCGTCAAACTCTCCGCGGCGCCGCAGGGGAAGTTTCGCCTCTGAGCCCTGAGTGTGTCCTTTCGCATCGGAGCGAGTGCCAGGAGCCTCATCTATGGCCCGAAGCTGCGTTGGGGTGTTTGCGGGGCTCAGGCAATTGACGGTGATGCCGAATGGTCCGAGTTCGACGGCGAGGCCACGCGTTGCGTGCGCGACCGCAGCCTTCGAGGCTCCGTAGAGGAAGCTGTTCGGAGCGGAGCGGTGACCCATCACCGACGAAACGGTGATGATCCGACCGTGCGCCTGGGCCTTCATCGGAGCGGCGGCAGCGCGGATCATGAGGAGCGTTCCCTTCACATTTGCCGCCAACATCTTGTCGATTCGCGACGCGTCGGCCTCCTCCACCGAAGAATTTCCTCCAATCGCCGCGCAGGTCACAAGGACATCCAATCGTCCCCATCGACCGAGTACCTCGCGTACGGACCGTTCGGCGTCGTCTTCGTTCGAGACATCGCCAGCGATCGCAAGAACCTCGCCGATTGGTGCGAGTCGTGCGGCGGTCTCGTCAACAGATGATTGCGATCGAGACATGATTGCGACCTTTGCGCCAAGCGAGAGAAACGCCTCCGCACATCTACTGCCGATAGCTCCGCTCCCCCCTGTCACGAGCACAACCGTCGAATGATCAATTCCCGGCAGACGAACGTCTCCGGGCTTTACCCTGCTACCCCAGTTGATTTCCATTGGTTAATGAATATATCCGCATCGCGCGTACCGGCACGAGATCGCATCGCCAGATTCGAGCCATTCGTTGCGAGCAGAGACCTCTGCTCCAGAACTGGGGACGGCCGCCACATGCAGCTGCGCCGATCTTGACTCTTGGGGTCCGCTCGGACCGGAGTCCGAGATGGACCCGAAGATCCTCGGGTACGCGCCTCCGTGGTATTCAGCTCTGGAACTTTTCGCCGAGATGAAGGTCCTTCAGCTTCCGCGCAAGCTCGGGGGGAACGACGGAGTCGGGGTCGTGCAGCGATCCGAGCGAGTTCTTGACTCCGACGAGTGCCTGATAGATAGGGGGACAGCTTGCGCATTCCGCGAGATGTTCCTCGAGTCGCGAACGCTCGATGCCGGGAAGATCATTGTCGACATATTCCGAGACCTTTCCCCGTGCCTCGGCACATGAGAGCACGAGTCCGCGATTGGCCATGCGCCGCTCCTCACCCCGGTCGAGTTCGCTCACCAGCATCATGCGACCCCTTCGCAGCCGCTGTTTGGCAGCCGGCAGTCCAATGCCCAGTCCCTCAGAGATCTCCGCGAGACCCCACCCCTCGGCATCATGGAGCACAACAACGGCACGATGACCAAAGGGAAGGTGCAAGAGCGCTTCACGCAACTCCCCTCGGATCTCCGCCCTCTCAATCACCGCCGATGCCTCGACCGTATAGGTATCATCGCTCCACAGCTCATCGATCTCGTCGACGAGAACATCATGGCCGTAGTGACGCGCGCGATCTATCGCAACGTTATGAAGGATCTGGTGCAGCCACGTGCGAACGGTTGACTCCCCGCGAAACTGATCGTTGTGCTCAAAAGCACGCAGGACCGTCTCCCCTACGACATCCTCGGCCTCAACCGGATCGCCGACCAGCGACACGGCATAGCGGAAGAGGCCCGCGAGCTCGTTCGACACCTGAGCGTCGAAGTAGGCGTCACGGTCGCCATGATCTTGAACCCCTCCGTCACCTGACACACCCCCATTGTGACCGATCTACCCTGGCACAACACCTCCGCCCGACACAGTCTCCAAAAGACTCCGTGCGGTCGATTCAGGCCGCGTGCCGAATGTGCTGACTCTCCTCGATAACAGCCTCCTCTTCCTCCCGCCTGAAGGTGCTGAGTCCAAAGAGGCTGTAAATGGGGCAGCGCGCCACCGTGCCGGTGATGACCATGACTGCCGCCACGACCAACAAGACGATGCCCCACGCTGTGGTGAAGCCGACAACATACGATCCGACGATCGCACCCACGGCAAACATGCCTCTCACGATCCGGTCTTGGTATCCCACGTTCTTTTTCATTTCACCGCTCCTTTACGCCTTCCATCACTACATAGACGTATCGGTGGTCAAAAAAGATACATACACGCACGGTGCGGAGTTGCCTTGACGCCGCCAGCCGAACCGCCCCGATTCGATGGGCAGATCTGGCGATCGGGAGAACTCCAGATGCCAGAAATCGTCCGAGACCTAGCGCGGGCCGGGAAGAGCGCCCGAACGCTCCCGGTGCACGTCCTCGAGGTACGGTCGTCCTCGCCAAGATCGGTTCTCGTATCCGGAGCCGATCCGTGGATCAATGGCCGCCTCTCGTGAACGCAAATGCGCTCGTGGGGATTTGGGACCCCGGGTGTCATGACGCGATGCCGGGTGCATCGAGACACAATGAACATATATTGGTGACCGACAAGATGTGCTGCGCATCGACGCACAGACAGAGGGGGGCGCGTGCCCGCGAAGCGGCCGAACGTCGTGGTGGTCGTCGCCGATGATCTCGGTTTCTCCGACCTTGGCTGCTACGGCAGCGAAATATCCACTCCGAACCTCGACCGCCTCGCGTGCGCTGGCGTGAGAATGTCGAACTTCTACAGCACGCCGCGCTGCAGTCCAAGCCGAGCATCACTCCTCACAGGGCTGCACCCCCACCAGACGGGGGTCGGTATCCTCACCAACGACGACACCCCCGAGGGTTATCGAGGCAACCTCAATGATCGGTGTGTCACGATCGCCGAGATCCTGAAAGTGGCTGGATACGAGACGGCAATTCGGGGCAAGTGGCATCTGGCGACAGACATGAAGGAGCCGAACCCAGCGTGGCCAACCTTCCGCGGCTTCGATTCATTCTGGGGCACCCTCACCGGATGTGGGAGCTACTACCAACCTGGCACCCTCACAAGACAGACTGCGGACGCGTCTGGAGAGGCGATGGACCCGGAGTTCTTCTACACCGATCGGATCGCGGACGAGGCGATCGCATTCCTTGCGAAAAGAGCTGGCAATGCCGAGGATGCTCCGTTCTTTCTCTACCTGCCATTTACCGCGCCCCACTGGCCGCTGCACGCGCGTCCTGAGACGATCGCTCACTACGCAGGTGTCTACGATGTCGGCTGGGACGCGATCCGCGAATCTCGAATCAGGCGACAGATCGAGTTGGGGTTGCTCCCCGAAGGGAGTTCACTCAGCAGGCGCGATCCCAGCGTGACTGCCTGGGAAGACGAGCCCGAAAAGGCGTGGCAGGCTCGGCGCATGCAGGTGTACGCGGCGCAGGTCGAGGAGCTCGACACCGCGATCGGCCGAGTTATCGGGGCCCTCGATCAGCGTCGCGAACTCGACGACTCCCTGTTCATCTTCCTCTCCGACAACGGTGCCTCCGACGAGTCGGTACCGCTGGTCGAACTCGAGAGATTTCGCCAGCGAACCGACATTGTGAAGACGACGACAAAAGATGGGCGTTCGGTGCGCATCGGCAATGATCCACTCGTCGACCCCGGCGCCGAGGATACCTACGCCAGCTACGGACGCTCATGGGCGAACGTGTCGAACACGCCCTTTCGTCTCTACAAGCTCTGGGCGCACGAAGGCGGGATCTCCGCACCGTTCATCGTGCACTGGCCGAACGGTCATCTCAAGAGCGGCGAGATCATCGATGCTCCCTATCAGCTGGTCAACGTGATGCCGACCATCCTCGAGGCAACCGGTGCGACGTACCCGCCAGACCGTGAAGGAGTGCCCGTCCCTCCGCTCCCCGGCACGAGCATGCTCGGCCTCTGGCGCGGAGGCGCTCCGCAGCCACAGCGATTGTGGTGGGAGCACGTTGGTAACGGCGCGATCCACGACGGACGCTGGAAGCTTGTGCGCCAGCACGGGTGGCCCTGGGAGCTCTATGAGATCGGAGACGACCGAATCGAATCGGTGAACCTCGCGGATCGGTTTCCCGAGATCGTCGCAGATCTGTCAGCCGAATGGGAAAATCGCTGCAACCTCTACGGCGTCATCCCATTTGAACGCACTCTGAGGCGATATCACGAACGCGGCCTGACCTGGAAAGACGCAATTGGCTGACGCATCCACGGCACCGAGGTCAGCACACGGATATATCGCTGCCGCCGGCCTGCGACGCTCATTCCTCCGGAGAGCTCGGATAGACCGCGGGTCACGCGCCGAGATGTTGAGGAATTCCCGGGAGGTTTGGAGATGACCGCTCCTCGCCGAACCAACGCGTCAAATTTCCGCACCCGGCCCCAGCACGCGCCGCGCGGACGGGAAATACGGTAAACACCGTGGACCATCCCGAGCTCATCGTCAAAGACGCCGACGCTTGGCGAAGATGGTTGAGCGCCAATCACGCCGAATCACTCGGCGTCTGGCTGGTGATCGCGAAGAAGGGAACGGTCGATCCGACGACCGTCTCCTACGATGAGGCGCTTGAAGAGGCGATCTGCTTCGGATGGATCGATGGCCAGCTCGGGCGACGAGACGACGCGACGTTCCGGCGACGGTTCACTCCTCGAAAGGCTCGCAGCCCTTGGTCTCAACGGAATGTTGCCATCGCCGAAAGGCTCATTGCCTCCGGGCGAATGCATCGATCAGGCGAAGACGAGGTCCAGCGGGCAAAGGAGGACGGTCGATGGGATGCTGCCTACGCCGGACAGGCCAGCATCGAGATGCCGGAGGATCTGGCCGCGGCCCTGAGCACAGATCCTCGCGCGAAGGCAACGTTCGAGAGACTTACGAGTGCGAACCGATATGCCATCCTCTACCGGATCGCGAACGCTAAGAAGCCC
>DAIDIA010000257.1 GCA_027459565.1 Acidimicrobiaceae bacterium
ACTGCTCAACTCCACGCCCTACAGCGCGTCGGACCAAGATGGCGAGACGACGAGAGCGGTCCTTGAACAGATGGCGACCATCGCGCTCATGGGACGAGCGGGGCTGACGGCCCTGGTGGATGGAACCGACCGGTACTAGGCAACGCCTGCTCCATCGCCGACGTTTGTCGAACGGACTATCGCCTCTCCTACAACGCGATGCCGATTCGAAAGCCATCCCAGATCGCGTCGATCGCGCGGCGCGGCGCGAGGGCATCGCCCACCACACGGACGTCGCGCCCACTCGACTCGAGTTCACGCGCGAGCAGATCGTCGGCGACGCCATACCAGGCAAGCACGACGACATCGACATCTCGGAGGATCTCCTCTCCTCCCGTCCACGTTTGCGCGATCACTACGTCACGCTCGGTGATTGCGACGAGTCGATGGCTCTCGCGCAGTTCGAGACCAGCACCCATGAGCCTTCGCATCAGCGGAGGGCGGCTGAAGGCGTCGATCTCCGCACCCGCTTGGACCGGAGTGACCAGAACGACGTCGTTGCCGAGCGAGAGGAGGCGCTCGGCCGTCGTCAGAGACTTCCAGTCCGCCTCACCGCAGTCAATCACCGCGACGCGGCGCCCACGGATCTCCGGGCCGACAATCGCATCCTGGCACGACACGACGTGCGCCATCCGCGCGCCCGGAACCTCCGGGCGACCCGGTAGGGAACCCGTCGCGACGACTACGACATCAGGATCGAGGTCCTCGATGGCCGCAACATCAGCCGTCACACCGGTGCGGACATCAACGCCGAGGCGTGCGACTTCGCCCGCGAGAAAGCGTGTCGACCCGGCGAACTCATCACGATAGGGCATCGCCGCTGCGGCGATGAGCACCTGTCCACCAAGTTGATCTCGAGATTCGAACAGGGTCACGCGATGGCCCCTCCGCGCGGCAGTCTCCGCGGCTTTGAGTCCCGCGGGTCCTCCACCGACGACGAGGACGTGCCTTGGATCATCCGTCGGTCCGACCTTGCCGATGCCCCATTCGCGCTCGAATCCGACGACGGGATTGACGAGGCAGGAGATCGGGAGTCCGCGATGCGGCCCTCCGCGGCATCCGACGTTGCACGAGATGCACGGCCGGATCTCCAAGACGCGCCCCGTCCGCGCCTTCTCCGGAAGTTGAGGATCGGCGATCAGCGGCCGGACGAGGCAGATGATGTCCGCGGCACCCTCGCGGAGAAGCTCCTCGCCCTTTTGCGCGCTGACGATACGCGCGACAGCGAACACCGGTACGCCGTTGGCCCCCTGCCTTATGCCGCGCGCGAGATGGACGAATGGCGCGATCGGAAAGCTCATGTCCGGGATCTGCCGGTCTATCGACGCATAGTTCGACTGGCTGACACTGAGGTAATCGACACGGACACTCGCGCAGAGAAGGCGGACGATCTCCTGTGCCTCGTCGAGATCGAGACCATTCGGCACGAACTCATCGGCGCTGATGCGCACGCCGACCGGTACCGCGTCGCCAACCGCCTCCGACACCGCGCGAAACACCTCGAGTGGAAGTCGCATCCGGTTCTCGAGCGATCCGCCGTATTCATCGGTCCGGGCGTTGGAGAATCGCGACAGGAACGAGCAGAGGAGATAACCGTGCGCGAAGTACACCTCGAGCCCGTCAAAGCCTGCACTGCGCATGCGCATCGCCGCACTCCGGTACGACTCGACGAGCTCTTGGATATCGCGTCTCGTCATCGCGTGCGGTACGACCCGACTGCTCGGATCGGCGATCGCCGATGGCGCCCAGAGCTCGCGATGCGCGGGAAACCCCGAGCCCTGTCGCCCGAGATGTGAGAGCTGCGCAAAGATCGGCGTGTCGAAGGCATGGACCGCATCGACGACCTCGGCGTAGGAGGCGATGCCCTCGTCATTCCAGGCCTGGTTGATCCCGCCAAAGGTCATGCCCGTCGGGTGGACGATTCCCGATCCCTGGATGATGAGTCCCGCCCCGCCGCGAGCCCTCTCGGCGAGGTAATCGGCCTGGCGTCTCGTCAGGCTGTGCGTGTGCGGATCGATGAACCGACTCCCGTGTCCGGCGAACACGATGCGGTTGGGAATCTCGACGCCTCGCATGCGATAGGGCGCGAAGAGACGCGGGAACGCATCGGTCGACGACGCTCCGGGCGCTCCACTGTCGACATCATTGACGTCGTTGCCGGTCACCACGGTCCTCCCTCAGGCGTTCGTCACTCCAAGCCCAAGACCACCGTCGACGATGAACACCGCGCCGGTCGTCCACTCGGCACGCGCGAGATATTCGATCGCCTCCGCGATCTCCTCCGCAGTGCCCGGCCTTCCGAGTGCATGTGCGGGGCCGAGCGCATCGATGCGCTCACGGGCGGTCTTTTCGTCATAGAGCCCGGCGCGCTGATTCAACTCGGTCAAGACGCCGCCGGGACGGACACAGCTCACGCGCACTCCCATCGGTCCGAGTTCCGCGGCGAGCACACCCGTCACCGCCTCGAGCGCTCCTTTTGTCGCTGCATACGGCGCGGCTCCCGGAAAGGCGCGGGTCACATGCACGGAGCCGAAGAAGATGACGCAGCCCTTCGACGCGACGAGGTGCTCGAGCGCGCGCGAGGTGAGCATCATGGCTCCGATCACATTCGTCTGGAAGACCTCGGCAAGGCGTTGCTCGTCGAGCTCGCCAAAGGGTCCCCGGTACATATTGCCCGCGGCATTGACCAGCGTGTCGATCCCTCCGGCGTGGCCGATCGCGGCGTCGATGATGCGATCACGATCCTCAGCGACCGCGACATCGGCCTGGACCCATCTGCACGACTCACCCAGCTCCCGTGCGAGTTCGCGGACATTCTCCTCGCGACGTCCGCAGATCGTGACGCGGGCGCCACGCGCGACGAAATGACGCGCCGCGCCCGCTCCAAGGCCTGAGCCGCCGCCGGTGATGACCACCGAGGTTCCCGCGATCTCGCGCACTCAGGCCCCCCCGTCCGACACTGTGCCTACCACGCCGTGTAACCCCCATCGACGGGAAACGCCGCGCCGGTGACATAGGAGGCCGCATCGGAGAGGAGATAGGAGATCGCGCTTGCAACCTCTTCGACCTCGCCGGGTCTTGCAAGTGGAATCCGTGCCTCGAACCAGCTGCGTTGCTCGGGAACGGTGATCCGGTCCTGGGTCATCGGGGTGTTGATGAGTCCCGGCACAATGCAGTTCACCCGGATCCCAAGTGGCGCCAGCTCGAGCGCCGCACCGCGGGTCATCGCCGAAACGGCACCTTTGGCCCCGAGATAGTGAATCTGGTTCGCAACTGCGTGTGTCGCGGTCGTCGAGCTGACGTTCACGACCGAAGCCGGAAGTCCATCTCGCTCGCAACGACGCGCGAGGCCGCGCAGCGAGAGGAATACTCCGCGGGCGTGGATTGCGAACAGGGAATCGAACATCTCGACCGACATGTCCACGAGCGGAGAACGCGACCTGATGCCCGCACAGTTCACGAGTCCCGAGATGGGCCAGATCTGTTCGTACACGCGTTCCCAGGCGTCTTCATCGGTGACGTCGAGTGCAACGATTCCCTCAGCGGCCACCAGATCGGCGCGCACGACCTCCCAGCCGTCCGCTTCGAGCCGTCGGGCCGCCCCCGCTCCAATACCTGAGGCACCCCCGGTGACAAGAACCCGCACAGACACCCCTCGCGTCGATCCTCTCGCGGGTCCGGTTCGACGCCGCGATGCAACGAAGCTAGCACTCGAGAAATCGCCGAACTCCGCGTCTGCGCGCGTGATCAGGCGAGCTTGAACAGTCCTCTGGCGTTGCCGCTGAGAATCTTCGACCGATCATCATCAGAGACAGAGAGGCCATTCACCATCTCGACGGAGCGCTCCTCTTGGTCCCATCCGGCGAAGTTGCAGCCATGGAGGACCCGGTCTGGTCCCTGGGAGGATACGAGAAACGCAAGCGCGTTCTCCCGGTGGACCGCGGTGTCGAAACTGAACTGTTGCCACTGCTCCGCGAAGGGTCGTCCGAGAAGCCCGCGCCCCCACGGACGCTTCTCGAGACCTGCCTCGAGACGACCGATCTGATATGGGGCGAACCCTCCGCCATGGGGGATGTGGACCCTGAGGCGCGGATGGCGGTCGATGACTCCCGCGAGGATGAGGTGCGCGACCGCCAGAGTCTCGTCGACATGGAACCCGTAGAGGATGTCGAGATCCCACGGCCCGAACATCGGATCATCGCGGTAGTCGACATTTCTCGGCGATGGATGCACGACGACTGGCACTTCGAGTCTCTCGTGCTCCGACCAGAGCTCCTCGAAGCGAGGATCCGAGAGCATCACCCCATCGACATCGGAGCCGATGTAGGAGGCGACGAGTCCGAGCTCGGTCACCGATCGACCAAGTTCGATACAGGCGGCCTCTGGCGACTGCATCGGCAGCGCCGCCGCGCCAAAGAGCCGTGCGTTGTGCCGGGCGATCTCGGCGATGAGATCGTTGTGGCGCCGGTTGTAGTCGATGGCGACGCTCTCGGGCTGACGGTAGAAGTAGGTGATCGGATTCGGAGAGACGAGCTGACGGTCGATGCCGAGGCGCTCCATGTGTTCGAGGCGCAGCGCGACATCCGAGAACGGACTCCCCACGAACTTCACGTTCTCAAGGACGTATTCACCGGCCCGGAAGAACGGCACTCCGTCCCCGCGGATCCCCATCTCGGGCCCGGCAGCTCCGCAAAATCCCATCACCCCCTCGAGAAGGATATGCGAGTGCACATCAATGACTTCGTGACCAAGACTCATCGATCTCTCCCACTTTCACACTGCGCGTCCGGTGCGTGCACCGTCATTCCCAAATGAGCATCCACCCAAGCACGGGTTCCAAGACAGAGAGGGACCCGGAGTCGATCCGGCTATTGCCCGTCAAAGACGACAGCGAAACTGTCAAAGTGCGGGCGAGTCGAGAGGGGGTCCTGTCGCGGAGGAGCGGCCTCGTCCCGATGGACACCGTGATCCAACAAGATGGCGGCCATAACGGTGATGGCACCGAACAGATGAGTCGACGGATCGAAGTCCATGCCAGGGGCGAGCCCACCGGCGAGTTCCTGTCCGAGACAGGCATGAAAACCGTGGCCAAAGCTCAACCCCCACGGCGAGACGTCAGAGGAGATCTCGCGATAGGGATAGAACGCTCCCGTGTGTGCACCGAAGACCTTCGGGTCGCGATTCGCTGACACGAGGTTGACGACGACCCCGGTTCCGGTGGGGATCACGCGTCCGCTGCTCAGGGTGACGTCGGCGAGTGCAATCCTCCTCGCCTCGGGACTCGCCGGGTGGAGCCGGATTGATTCGTGAACGAACCGCTGCAAAAGAGCTCGGTCGGAGCGCAGCGTCTCCCGGGAGTCGGGATGTTCGTCCAGCCAGGTAAGCAGATGATCCATCGCGTGCA
Organism: Acidimicrobiaceae bacterium; assembly: GCA_027459565.1. Taxonomy (GTDB): domain Bacteria; phylum Actinomycetota; class Acidimicrobiia; order Acidimicrobiales; family Bog-793; genus CAIVND01. Next base: position 5,444 of record DAIDIA010000257.1, read on the forward strand.
CGAATGCGTCGGAGGTCGAGAAGGAACCGACCCACGGGAAATAGGCCACCTCGCGCAGAATCGTCTCGTCCGGAAGGTCGAGATCGTCTTGATTGCGCATCAGTGTGGTCAGCACATCCCGGGGCAGCTCATCTTCGGCGATACCCCCCGACTGGAATTCGTCGAGGAGATGCCGTCGATGGTCGATCGACCGTAGAAGAAAGGAACGATTGAACTCATCGAGGGCCAAAAGGCCATCCGCCGTGAGCGCCGAATGGTCTCCCGTTGCGTGGACCACATTGGACCCGCGGTTCAGGCGCACCATGATCGAATAGAAGCGATCGAGCTCCTCGCGATCGTCCATCGACACGTCGACGCCGGCAATTGCGGTCGAGAGCGAGATCATCGTCCTTCGACCGAGGTCGAGGAGGTCTCCCCGACCTCTCTCGAGCGCGGGCTTGAGCACCCCCTCGATCGCCGCCGGAATGATCTCGCGCTCGTAGAAAGAGAAGGTGTCACGGCGGAACAGCCGGTTCTCAAGGCGGCGACGCGCGGTGTGCGCGGCACCGTGAAGGTTGACGATCACGTCCGACATCAACGCCGCACCATCGTCATAGAGTGCCTGACGGAGGTCCTTGTTGCGGAGTGCCTCCCTCGCCTCTTCGTAGGTGTCGAGCACCACGGGATCTGCATCAAAGCCGACAGCGGCCATGGTCATCTCCTCCCTTTCTCTTGCACTTGTTCGCGCCCGACTCCACCCAGCGATGGATCGGGCGTCTCACCCTCCCCGATTGATTCGAGCAACCTGCGCGTCACCTGCATGGTCCGTGAGGCCCGGATCATCGCGGGAAGACCGTCGAGATCGTCCGAGAGCACCTCGATGCTGAGCGACGTCGCGCTCGGCAGCGCAGAGAGCAGATCCGTGAGGAGAAGGTCGCCCTCTCCGGGCATGAGTCGTTCATGACGGGCCTCGTGCGCGAGCAGTTCGCGCTCGCGCGGTGACTGCGCGGGCGCGTCGCAGATCTGGGCGTAGGGAAACAGCTCCGGAGGATACTGCGCAATGTCCGCGGCGAGATCGCCGCAGCGGGCGAGATGGAGCGAGTCCACCAGCACCCCACCTCCCGGAACACCCGAGCGCCCAACGATGTCCACGGCTCTCCCAAGCGAGGTGACCGAGGTGAACGCCATGAATTCGAGCACGGGTCGTATTCCGGCTCCAGCGGCAATCTCGCAGATCTCCGCGAAACGATCTGCGGTCCGGCTGGCGTCGTCGTCGTTGCTGACGACGAGGAGATGCTTGGCCCCGAGCGCTGAACCGTAGGAGATGAGCCGTTTGGCGGCCTCGTTGTCATCTCCGGGAGCGATGCGCACGACCTCGACGTCGATCACGGAGATCTCTGCGTCCGCGAGCCGTTGTGAGAGCTGGGTCAACTCCCGCGAGGACATCTCGCGGTGCTCGAATCCAAAGCCCACCGCATCGAAGCCGGCGTGCTCCGCGCTCGCCACCATCTCGACGGGCTCGGTGCCGCGGAGGGTACCTGCGGCGATGGAGAGTACGCGAGTTCCCATTACGTCCGAGTGGAGGCGCGGGATCGGTTGAAGATGACGGGATAGTCCGACCAATACGGACGTGCGGTGTGCGCATCGATGACGGGCGATCGCTCGGGGTCGGGTTCGACGCCTGCGTCGAACATCGCCTGGACCGCGGTCGCGATCAGCCCGTACTCGTGCTGGCCATCGGCGTCCGCGGTCTCTCGTCCGGTCGCGAGCTCCTGGCCAATGCACGCATGCATGCCATGTCCAAAGCTCAGCCCGTAGGGCGTAACGCCCTCGGCAAGGTCGCGACGGGGGTCGAATATCTGCGCATCTTCGCCGTAGAGATTCACATCGCGATTCACTGCCATGAGGTCAATGACCACGGTGTCGCCGGCGTGGACGACTTCGCCGCTCTGCAGGGTGACATCTTCAAGCGCGCGCCGCACCGTGATCGGACTCGATGGATTCAGCCGCACGGTCTCGAGGACGCAGCGCTGTACGAAGGTACGGTCCGAACGCACGAGCTCCCGGTCCTCGGGATGTTGTCCGATCCACTCGAAGATGTGGTGGATCGTGCGCGTGAACGAGGTCGCCGAGGTGTGTGCACCAGCAAGCAAGAAGAACGCGATCTCCCGGAGGATCGTGTCGTCGGAGATCTGGAGATGGTCTTCGTTGCGCAAAAGGATCGTCAGGACATCAGAGGGGACCTCTGAGTCTTCGATCTCGCCCCGCTCGTTTCGCTCGATCAGCGCCGTGCGCCTCGCGATCGAGGGCTGCAAGAACTCCTCGTCGAATCGATGCAGGGCCTCTGCCACCTCGCGGTTCAACTGGTCACGATCGCCGGTCGAGTGGGCCATCGTTGCGGCCTCGATGAACTTCATCATGTATCCATAGAGTCGATGGGTCTCCTCCGCGGTGCGATCCTGGCGATCAACTCCCGCGTTGAGCGCTGCCAGGTTCATCATCATCTGGTGGCTGAACGAGACCAGCTCTGCTGAGCCCCGTGCAATGTGCGGTTCAAGCGTCTCCTTGATCACGCCGGGAAAGAGGTCTCTCTCGTAATGCTGCAGCGTCTCGCGCCGAAAGAGCCGGTTCTCGAGGCGTCGTCGGTTTCGGTGCGCCTCCCCGTGCAGATTGACGAGAACATCGGCCATCACCACGGCACCGACGTCGTAGAGTCCCTGGCGCATCTCCTTCATGCGCAGGACCTCCTTTGCCTCGGAGAGCGTCTTGATCACCATCGCGCTGTTCTGTTCAATCGCAGTCATCTCGAATACTCCCCGTCATCTCCCTGTTCCATCTTCGAATGTGCATGCGATGGCGAATCGGCAACAGACCCTCGTCCCAAGAGCCAGAGCGCGGATCGGCGGATCAGCTCCTGCTGATTGGGTGATTCGTAGGCGCGCAGGTCGTGGCCAAGCGCGTCGTAGACCACGCGGCCGGTGCCAAAGCGCCGCTTCCAGAGAAGCGGATGGTCAACTCCACCATGTGACGAGCTCATCAGCGGTTCGACATCACCGGCCACTTCGAGGAATCCGTAGATCTCGTCGACCGTCTCGAAATCGGCGACGCCATCGACCAAGGGATCCGCCTCCGTGTGCACCGTGACGTGCGCGGGCCCCAGGGGCGGATGACTCGAAGCGCCCCAGCGCCAGGCGGCGCCGAGCATCTCGGACCACTCGGGCCAATCATCGAAACAGATCGTTGCGGCATGGAGCGCGAGCAGCGCGCCACCGGTCTCGAGATAGGAGGAGAACGCCGCGCGCGCCCGACCCGACGGAGAGAACGCGTGCGACGGGCGCAGCGACTCGTAGCGCGCATCGAGCATCTGCCAGCGCAGCGCGTTGAAGGTGACGAGATCGAAGGCGCTCTCGCCACCAAGCGCAAGCATTCCTGCCTCGAGGTCCTCCTCGATCACCGAGTTGACGCCAAGCGGCTCGAGCAACTCGGCGACGCGCGCCGAGGTGGCTGCGAAATCGTGGGCGACACCGCCCGAGAGGATCAGGTTCCTCGTCACGGT